>JBEWPY010000125.1:0-4032 GCA_047689495.1 Candidatus Sulfurovum profundilacunae
TTGATCCTTTTCTTGACATATCCACTATATTTGTATATAATAACTATACAATTTCCTTCGGGATGCCCTTCAGTAATCTCTCTGGAGGGAGAAAATCTACACATCTAACAATCCTTTCAACTTACATTTCAAACTCCCAAAATCATCTTTTGAGATCATACCTATCTTGTTTTCCAGTCTCTTGGCATCATAAACCCTCCCCTGCACCAACAAGGCACTACTTTGATCACCATTCAGCTCAAATGTAAAAAAGAAACTTCCCTCTCTTATCGTCGTTGACAGAGGCACACCAAAAAAAAGATTTTTGTTATACTTTTTGACGATCAAAACCGGTCGAGAAAAGAGTTCACTTTTCCCATCTTGCTCAAACCCTACATTAATGCCGATACTTGCCCACATAATGTCTCTTTCCTTGAAAAAAACAAGCTTATCATTAGAATGCAGACTCTTTTTAAGCATATTCCATTCGTCAAACTGCTTACCCATCCACAACAACCCTCGCCAAATTCTCATTGATCCGTCGGTTGAGCTTCTCCTCCTCAGCCATCTGCTCTGCTAACTCCTTTTGAAGTGTTGCAAATCTCTCCTTGAAGTCAAACTCATCCTCAACATCTTCCAGTCCCACATATCGCCCCGGGGTGAGGACGTAGTTCAGCTCCCGTACTTCGTCGAGAGAGGCGGATTTGCAGAAGCCTTTTATATCTTCATATTGCGGGACTAAAGTCCCACTTCCGAGAGAGGCATTTGGAGGTGGGACTTTAGTCCCGCTTTTGGCAATTTTCCAGTTGTGGTAGATTTGTGCGATCTCGTCAGTATCTTCATGGCTCAGCTCTTTGGTACGACGATTGATCAGATGCCCTTTGTTTCGCGCATCGATAAAGAGGATATCTTTCGTCTTTCTACCACGTCTCATGAACCAGATCGTCGCAGGGATCTGTGTATTGAGAAAAAGTTTGGCGGGGAGGTTGACGATACAGTCTACAAGGTTTGCTTCGATGAGCTCCTTGCGTATCTCACCCTCACCGCTGCTGTTGGAGGTCAAACTACCCTTGGCGAGGACAAATCCGGCCGTACCTGTTGGAGCAAGGTGGTAGAGGAAGTGCTGTATCCACGCATAATTGGCATTTCCCTCCGGTGGAGTGCCGTACTTCCATCTGCCATCATTTCGCAGTAGGTCACCGCTCCAGTCGGAGACGTTAAAAGGGGGATTGGCGATGATGTAGTCGGCTTTGAGGTCTTTGTGGGCGTCGTTGAGGAACGAGCCTTCGTTGTTCCACTTGACCTGAGAACTGTCTATCCCGCGGATGGCAAGGTTCATCTTCGCCAGCCGCCATGTCGTCTGGTTGGACTCCTGGCCATAGATCGAGATATCGTTGATACGCCCCTGATGCTCCAGCACGAACTTCTCAGACTGCACAAACATACCGCCGCTTCCGCAGCAAGGGTCAAACACCCTTCCCTTGTACGGCTCCAGCATCTTGACCAACAGTTCAACAACACTCTTAGGCGTATAGAACTGCCCGCCCTGCTTTCCTTCAGCCAGTGCAAACTCACCGAGGAAGTACTCAAAGACATGTCCGAGCACATCCGCGCTTCTGGCTTTGGCATCACCCAGCGCGATGTTTCCGATCAGGTCGATAAGTCCGCCCAGAGATTTTGCATCCAGGTTGTCTCTGGCATAGACCTTCGGCAGCACCCCTTTCAGTGACGGGTTATCTCTCTCGATCTCATCCATCGCCTCATCGACCAGCTTACCGATCACCGGCTGCTTGGCATTGGCCAGCAGATGCCCCCATCTTGCAGCAGGCGGCACAAAGAAGATATTTTCAGCCATGTACTCATCCTTATCCTCTGGATCAGCCCCGGCATACTCTCCTTCACCCAGTTCCAACTTCGTATACATCTCCTCGAAACTGTCCGAGATATACTTCAAAAATACCAACCCAAGCACCACGTGCTTATACTCTGCCGCATCGATATTTTTACGCAGTTTATCCGCTGCCTTCCAGAGTGCATCTTCTAATGAT
Source organism: Candidatus Sulfurovum profundilacunae (assembly GCA_047689495.1). Classification (GTDB taxonomy): domain Bacteria; phylum Campylobacterota; class Campylobacteria; order Campylobacterales; family Sulfurovaceae; genus Sulfurovum; species Sulfurovum profundilacunae. Next base: position 2,028 of record JBEWPY010000125.1, read on the forward strand.
TCTTCCTGTTTTTTTTGCTTTTGCCATGATTCCCCGGTTTGTTTAAATAGTAGATTTGTATATTTTACTTAAACAAACCTAAAGTTGGCTATTTACACCTATCCACTTCACCCTTATCCCGCCGGCAGGATCATTTTTTCTACACTTACTTCATGAAATTCCCGATCGCCTTATCCTGTTCTTTCATCCGTCTGCTACTCTCATTGACCGCCTTCTTTGCGGACTCTCTTGCATTCACGCGGCTGTTTAGATAGCGATTTGGACTTTGTATGGTGTTGGCTATATTCTGTGCTTCGATACGCTTTTCATTGGTCTTCATAGGGGTATCAAAGGTTTTCTCGGGGCTTTCTGTGGTATTTGCATGATTTTCCTGTGTTTCTCTTCCGCACATTTGAAATAAAAAAATACCTGATAAAGCAGCGATAATAAGGATGCCGATCTTTTTCATCTTTACTCCCCTGTCTCTCTTTGATAAAACGTCTCCATTATAACAAAAAGCCGAAACTGGTTTCTCATACATTGGTTTATGACTGAACGGCTGGAGGGGTTTACAGTGTAAATTAGAGAGCCTATAAGACTCTGTAATTTATGAATGAGTAGCTTTTTCTTCTATTTCTATTGTAGTCAGGTTGAGCCAGGATGGCGGGTTGTGAAAAGTAAGATCACTTTGCTTCCATTCTTTATTGTCGCTGTGACGGGTGTGCAGTATGTCGTTAATCAGCGTGTATTCCAACCCTGTGACACTGCTGATAAGATTTTTACCTTCCTTTAACGCTTCTAAAACAGTTTCTCTACTTTTCATACGTTCCCTTAAGGCAATTTATAAAAAGACCTATTAAGTCTCTTTCGAAAATTGCTTAAACAACGGGCAGAGTTTTCTGCCCATTTATTCATGCCCTTAAAGACCAGTCACGTTTTCAGCCTGTAAGCCTTTTTCGCTTTTACCGATCTCAAAAGTCACTTTTTGACCTTCATTAAGAGAAACACGGTCATACCCGTTACTATTGATCTGGCGATAGTGTACAAATACATCATCCCCACCATTTTCCTGTTCGATAAAACCGAAACCTTTTTCACTGTTGAACCATTTTACTGTTCCGTTTACTTGAGTTGCCATTGCAATTCCTTTAGTTTTTTATACATTTCATAACTGAAATGCTCAAAATATAATGTGGAGTGTTCTTTTGGGAGGATAATATACTGTAAACTATAGGTAAAGCAATAAAAATCGAACCTGAGATGAAACTCTAAATCATCTTTGATAAAAGTATTATAGCTGAATCGTTCAATAATAGCAAATAATTATATTAGTTCACAATATTTTATTGTGATGATTCCTTTCAAGCTTCTGCAATGCATAAGGATTCCACCTTCGACAAATTCAGAGCGGAAAAGAGATATTTCAAAACTCGATCAAAGTTTATTTGTTCTATTATAAAAAAGGTAGTTGCCTAATCTAACAAAAGGATAAAGAATGATAGACAAAAAGAAAGCAAAAAAGTACATCCAAAAAGAAGTACAGAAACAGATGGACAGTATGCTCAAAAAAGAATTGAAACAGGAAGTTAAAAAGAAGATCAAGCACTATAAAGAAGAAGAAAAAGCAGCAAAAGGTAAAAAAACCAAAAAATCGAAAAAGTAGAGAGAAGCTACTTCCTCTGTTCTGCCTCCAGCCTGCTGATGCGTTGAATCGTCTGCAGCACACTGTCGGGATTGAGACTGATGGTGTCTATCCCCATCTTTACAAGCGCTTCGGCGATCTCGGGATAGTCTGAAGGTGCCTGCCCGCAGATCCCGCTGTGTTTGCCGTTACGTTTGGCACCTTCGATCGCCATCTCTATCAGTTTCAAAACCCCGCTGTCGCGTTCATCATAATCAAACGCCACGATATCACTGTCCCGATCCACCCCCAGTGTCAACTGTGTCAGGTCATTGCTCCCGATACTGAACCCGTCAAAATAGGCACTGAAGGCATCGATACTGATCACATTGCTTGGCAGCTCAC
>JBEWPY010000126.1:0-3953 GCA_047689495.1 Candidatus Sulfurovum profundilacunae
GATTGCCTATGCGGGGTAAAAAAGATTTGACTGTTTAGTTGGTGCCGTAATAGTAATCTCTTCTTGTTTTCTAATCTAAAATCATTTGCAAAAACCCTCAAGATAAGCTATCATAAGATATCACATTTTGGAGGAAAGGTATGAAAGAACGAATCGATGAGTATTTAAAGTACCTGATTAAAATAAAGGGGAGTGATCTTCATATCAAAGCGGGTTCAACCATACATTACAGGCTAGACGGCGAACTGGCTATATACAAGGATACGATCGTTACCAATGATGAGGTAGAGCAGATAGCTCAAGCGATCCTGGAAGAGGAAGAATATAAAAAGTTGCAGGAAACCAAAGAACTTGACCTCAATTATCTTTTCGATGCTGACAATCATTTTCGTGTAAACTTTTTTTATCATATTGATGGGCTAAGTATTGTTTTCCGTCTGATTCCTGTAGAGATAGCCTCATTCGAAGCATTGCGGCTGCCGAAGGTTTTAAAAGAACTGGCCGATATCCCAAGAGGACTTATCCTTGTCACCGGTGTGACGGGATCAGGTAAGTCTACTACGATTGCGACGATGATAAATCGAATTAATGAAACACAAAAAAAACATATCGTTACGATAGAAGATCCCATAGAGTTTATTCATTATGACAAAAAGTCACTCATCTCTCAAAGAGGGGTCGGCCATAATACCCTCTCTTTTCAAAATGCCTTCAAATCAGTGCTCAGAGAAGACCCTGATGTCATCTTTATCGGGGAAATACGGGACCTGGAAAGCCTGGAAACCGTTCTGCATGCAGCAAGTACCGGCCACTTAGTCTTTTCTACACTGCATACACTCGATGCAAAAGAGACGATCAACCGTCTCATCAATATGTTCCCAACCAATGAACAGAACCGCATACGATTGACACTCTCTTCGGTACTGGAGGGGATCGTCTCCCAGCGTCTCATTAAAAAGATAGGAGGAGGACGTGTGGTTGCAGTAGAAGTCATGAAAAAAACTGCACGGATCGCACAACTGATCGCAGAAAAAAGAGATAAAGAGATATTTGAAGCAATGGAGGAGGGTAAACAGATCTATGGTTCGCAATCCTTCGACCAGGCTTTACTTGAACTGTACAAGGAAAAACTTATTTCCAAAGAAACGGCATTGGGGAATGCAACGATACCAAATGACCTGAAATTGAAGCTGGAAGGGATTGAAGTTGTGAAGGCATAAAATCTCTCTATGCTTTGCTGCAGTCTACATCCGGGATGTAGGCTGCAGGGTTAGGCTATATCTATTTTGATCTTTCCATTCTGGACATCAAACGCTACACTGCTCCCTTCGACTACTTTATCTTCAAGAATCAGTTCAGCCAGCCTGTCTTCAACCACTTCATAAAGTGCACGCTTAAGCGGTCTTGCCCCATAGACCGGATCAAATCCCGCTTCCGCGATATACTCTTTGGCATTTTGTGTCAGAGTAATCGTAATATCACGTTCTGCAAGTTTTTCCTGAATGGACTGAAAGAGGATATCCACAATACTTGTGATCGCATCCAGATCAAGCGGATTGAAGATCACCTGATCATCCAGGCGGTTGAGGAACTCCGGTTTAAAGTGAACCTTGAGTTCATTTTGTGCTGCCTCGCGTCTCTCTTCAGCATCAGTGATTGTCATGATCTTGTCTGAAGCAATGTTGGATGTCATAATGATGATCGTGTTTTTAAAATCGATGGTAACACCTTTATTGTCCGTCAGGCGGCCGTCATCGAGTACCTGAAGTAGCGTATTGAAAACATCAGGATGTGCTTTTTCGATCTCATCGAACAATACGACAGAATATGGCTTGCGTCGTACTGCTTCAGTGAGCTGCCCACCCTCTTCATATCCTACATAACCCGGAGGTGCACCGACCAGGCGACTGGCTGTATGTTTCTCCATATACTCACTCATATCGATACGAATCAGTGCTTTCTCACTGTCAAAGAGGAATTTTGCAAGCGTCTTGGCAACCTGTGTCTTACCAACCCCTGTAGGGCCAAGGAACATAAAGCTACCGATAGGTCGACTGATATCACTCAGCCCTGCTTTATTGCGCTTGATCGCACGCGCTACGGCTTTCAGTGCCTCATCCTGCCCTACAATCTCTTCTTTCAGCACTTCTTCAATATGAAGGATTTTCTCTTTTTCACTCTGAAGCATCTTATTGACCGGGATACCTGTCCACCGGCTTACGATGCTTGCAATCATCTCTTCATCTACCGAATTTTTAAGCAGCGTTCCCTCTTTCATCATCGTCGTCCACTTCTCTTCAAGAGATGTCAACTGCTGTTTAAGTGCCGGTATCTGGCCATGTTCAATCTCGGCAACTTTCGAAAAGTCCCCTTCCCTTTTGAGTGATTCGGCCTGAGTCTTGAGGGTATCGATCTGTACTTTGATTTCTGCGATATCGTTAAATGTCTGCTTTTCATTTTCGAACTGGTTTTGAAGCGTCATTTTATGTTCTTCAAGGTCCGCCAGCTCTTTGGCTATCTCTTCGAGGCGCGCACTATTTTTCTCGCTCTCTTCCATTTTCAGTGCTTCTTTCTCTACCTGGAGTGTTGAGATCTCCCTTTTGGTTTTAGCCAGCTCGGTCGGTTCACTCTCTATCTGCATCTTCAGTTCTGCGGCAGCTTCATCGATCAGGTCGATCGCTTTATCAGGCAGGAACCTGTCGGTAATATAGCGGTCAGAAAGTTTTGCAGATGCTACTAATGCCGAATCAATGATCGTCACATTATGATGCGCTTCAAGCTTGTCTTTAATACCTCTTAAAATCTGCAATGCCTCATTGATCGAAGGCTCACCTACTTTTACCGGCTGAAAACGTCTTTGAAGTGCAGTATCTTTTTCAAAATATTTTCTATACTCCTTCAGTGTCGTTGCTCCGATCGTATGAAGCTCACCGCGTGCAAGGGCTGGCTTAAGGATATTTGCTGCATCCATGCTCCCTTCACTTGCACCTGCTCCAACGATTGTATGAATCTCATCGATAAAGAGTATCACATTGGCTGCCTGCTTCACTTCATCAACCACCGCTTTGAGCCTGTCTTCGAACTCACCACGATATTTTGCACCGGCAATGAGCCTGGACATATCCAGGCTGACCACGCGCATATTTTGAAGGCTCAGAGGCACTTCTTTGTTCACAATGCGTTGTGCAAGCCCCTCCACGATCGCCGTTTTTCCCGTACCGGGTTCACCAATGAGGATGGGGTTGTTTTTGGTTTTACGGATGAGGATCTGCATCATCCTTTGCACCTCCTCATCCCGCCCGATCACCGGATCAAGCTCGCCATCGATTGCTTTCCGATTAAGGTCGATGCCGTACTGTGCCAGTGCTTCAAGCGTCTCGTCACCGCTCTGTGAATCAATACTTTTACCGCCGCGTATTGACTCTAAAGTTTTTTTAAATTCGGAGACATCAAGATATTTACCCAAGATCTCTTTGATAAACGATTCATCTGTATTCGCTGTAAGCCACGTATCAACGGCAAGATATTGATCTCCCTGCGCTGTCATCACTCCTTCGGCATTTTGCAATGAGCGGAGGATGTTGGCTGAAAGTTTAATATTCTCTTTTGTGACGGTAGAAACTGTCGGCAGTCTTTTTGACTGGCTTTTGGTTTCAAGCTCTAAAGCCGCCCTATCTATGTTCATTTTGTTAAGTGCCTGGTTCAAAATGGATTGAGTGTTTGTTAAAAGTGCCCAAATTAAGTGAACAGGTTCTACTTCCTGATTTTTATTATGTAAGGCCAGGGAAACAGCAGATTCGATTGTGCTCTGCATTTGATTCGTCAATTTTTCCAAGATACTCATCTTTTTACTCCTCTTACGAAAGATAGGTAATTATACAAACTTTAGTCACTTGTTGTCAAGTTTATTTAGTTAGCTCTGCAAATAGTTTATTTTTACTGGAATCAAAAAG
>JBEWPY010000021.1:0-22751 GCA_047689495.1 Candidatus Sulfurovum profundilacunae
ATTTTACGGTATCTTTTATTTGTGCTTGTTTTTCTATTTACGGATTTGGGAAAAATATCAAATAAACTTCTTGTAGCATATTCGGTATAATCCCGTCCCAAGGTCTTTCCCTGGGGCTTTTGTTATCAGGTTACCAAAATGTTACCAACTTTTTCTATACTTTCCTCAATTTATAAATAAGGCAACATAATATGGGCGGTAAACTTTTTAAAAATTTTTCATTTTTTTCTGCCACCTTATCATTTCTTATCCTGATCGGAATTTTTGCCGTACTCTTCAGCTATGCGCAGGAGGCGTTACATGAGTTTGGTATCGATTTTCTCTACGGTGAGACATGGGAAGCAGACGAGGATGATGAAGGTGGCATTTTTGGTGGAGGGATACCGATCGTAGGTACGCTGCTTAGCACACTTATCGCTATGGTCATTGCTACACCGCTTGCAATGGGGATCGCTATCTTTTTGACTGAAATTGCTCATGAAAAGCTCGTTAAGCCGGCTTCTATCGCCATAGAGCTTCTTGCGGCGATTCCAAGTATTATTTATGGGATGTGGGGGCTTTTTTATTTTGCTCCTATCGTACAGTCAACTGTAGGCGGTAACGGTGTGGGGCTGCTTGCGGCCGGTATCGTGCTGGCGATCATGATCATCCCGTTCATGGCTGCGATCACCAGAGATGCGATGAATACGACTCCGCCTGTACTAAAAGAGTCGGCCTATGCGATGGGGGCAACGACCTTTGAAGTGATCAAAGATATCGTAATGCCTTATGCCAAAGGGGGGATTATCGGTTCCATTATTCTTGCACTCGGACGAGCTCTCGGTGAGACGATGGCCGTGGCTTTCCTGATCGGTTCTGTGATGAGGATCCCGGGCAGGATCACAGACCCTACCACATCGATCCCGGTACTGCTTGCAAATAACTTTGCCGAAGCACAGGATCTTGAGATCAGTGCGATGTACTACCTGGCACTTATTCTCTTTATGGTGAGTTTTGCACTTATTTCATTGGCGAAATTCTACTTCCTGGGAAGAAAGAATGCTTAAGGAGGGCAAGAGATGAACAGATTGCTTTTAAACAGGATTATTTTGGCACTCTCTACGGTTTCTGCATTGATAGGGATAGGGTTTCTCTTCTGGATACTCGTGACACTCAGTTACAAAGGGATCGTAAGTCTGAAGTGGAGTACTTTTGCCAATGATCTGGTAGAAGGGGGTATCCGCAACCTGCTTGTAGGCCAGTTTACAATGGCGCTGCTTGCCAGTGTGGTTGCAGTACCGCTGGGAATGATGGCAGGTATCTACCTCAGGGAGTACAGCAATAACGGAAAACTTGCTTCTGTACTCAGAAACCTCAGCGATGTGATGATGTCTGCACCGTCGATCGTGATCGGTGTATTTGTCTTTGCGCTTTTTGTTGACCCGTTCAACGGATATAATGGATGGGCAGGTGTTACGGCTTTGGCGATCATGATGATCCCGATCATTATCTCTACAACGGACAATATGCTCTCCCTTGTCCCCAAAGAGCTCAGAGAAGCAGGTATCGCACTGGGGGGAAGCAAGCACAAGATCATTTTGCAGATCGTTGTAAGGGCGGCCAAGATCGGTATTACTACAGGTATTTTGCTCTCTTTTGCCAGGATCATCGGCGAGACGGCGCCGCTTTTGTTTACTTCGGCAAACAATCAGTTTTTTTCGATGGATCTGACCGAACAGTTCCCGTCACTGACGGTGAGTATCTATAACCTGGCAACGTATCCTGATGAGGCAAGCAGGGGGTTGGCATGGGCGGCATCATTTGTGTTGACAGCAGTTGTATTGATGATCAACCTTTTGGGTCGTTATATGACAAAAAGCAAAAAAAGTGAATGGAAAGTAAGGAAAAAGCATGATGGCAAACAATAATCTCATTATGGATGTGAAGGATTTCTCTTTTACCTATGCAGGTGCTGCGGAACCTTCGCTTAAGAAGATCAACCTTCCGGTAGAGAAGAACAAGATCACTGCACTGATAGGCCCCAGCGGATGTGGCAAGTCCACACTGCTCAGAGCAATGAACCGTATCCATGACCTCTATCCCGGGAACACATACGAAGGTGAGATCAATCTTTATGGCCAGGACGGAGTAGCAGGGAATATCCTGAATATCAAAAAAGAGAATGACTTTATCAAACTCCGTCAGGATGTAGGGATGATCTTTCAGAAACCTACACCGTTTCCGATGAGTATCTTTGATAATGTTGCGTATGGACTGAAACTGGCAGGGATCAAAAATAAAAGTGATGTGGAAGGGCGTGTAGAAAAAGCGTTAAAAGATGCAGCGATCTGGAAGGAGACGAAGGACCGTCTGAATGACAGTGCCATGGGGCTGAGCGGAGGACAGCAGCAGAGACTCTGTATCGCAAGGGCCGTGGCGCTTAAGCCGGATGTACTGCTGTTTGATGAACCGACCTCTGCACTGGACCCGATCTCAACCTCTGCGATCGAGGAGCTTATCGCTGAACTGAAACAGGATATCTCCGTTGTGATCGTCACACACAATATGCAGCAGGCAAGCCGTTTGAGTGATACTACGGCATTTATGTATCTGGGAGACCTGATCGAGTATGACAAGACAGACAAGATATTTTTGAATCCGTCGGAAAAACTGACTGAAGATTATATTACCGGTAGATTTGGATAAATCTACTATCTCGTCAAAGACGAAGCTTTCACCGAAAATCATTTAGTGATTTTACGGCATCGCGCTTTAGCGCAGAAGTGAGAGGAATTAAAGCAAGGCTTTGCCTTGCTTCAAGAAGAAATATATAAACAGGAGGTTTGGATAATGTTAACAGATTACAGTGAAGCAAGACATGAAGTAAGAGATACTATCGTAGAGGTGATGACAGATCTGTCAGAAGCAAACAAGCTTTCGCTTCAGGCGCTTGAATCTGGAGATTTGAATGGTTTGGAGCAGGCCGAAAGACCGGTCAGAGATATTGAGGAGAGAACAGAGAAGATCGATAATGATATCGTACTGATCTTTGCCAGGTATACGCCGGAAGCCAGAGACTTAAGGGAGCTGGTTTCCTATCTGAAAGTGACTTCGTCGATGAACAGGATCAGGTCCAATATCAGCAATTATATCAAAAATATGTATTCTCTGATATCAGAAAATGATCCTGGAATGAATAGAGTGATCAAGGATTCATTGAGCATCAACAGATGTACACTCAATGCCTTTGATTTTTCGCTCGAGATGCTAAAAACCTTTGATGATAATGACAAGGTTCAGGATCTTGCGACACGTATCAAGGTAGAATACTCCAAAACGGATGATATCTATTCTATGATCGAAAAAGATATCATTCAGAAAATGGGAAATTCTCACACAGTAACGGAAGAGTACTTCAACTTGCTCAAATATATACGCAAGAACCTCAAGATTATTGACAGGCTTGAGAGTATTTCAGGCCGTATCATTTTTGCGCGTAAAGGCGGAAAGCTTTAACCCCTTCTCTCCTGTTTTATAGTCTCTTTTTACTAAAACCGTCAATCCGTTTTTTAGAGAGTCTGGTATATAATGGCTCTATGGAAAAGAGTATAGAGATCATCATTATCGAAGATGAAGAGGATATCCTTGAACTTATCGAGTATCACCTTCGCAAAGAGGGTTATGAGACTGTAGGATTCCTCTCTGCAGAGAACGTTGAACGGTTTTTAGAGGAGGAGAGTCCTGCGTTGATGATCGTTGACCGAAATCTGCCGGGGATAGAAGGAAGCGAATTTGTCGCATATCTCCGTGATCAGGGTTATGATATCCCTGTGATATTTTTAACCGCCAAGGACCTTGAGAATGATATTGATGAGGGGTATGAACGGGGCGGGGATGACTATATTACCAAACCGTTTCGTACCAAAGAGCTGCTTTTGAGAGTAAAAGCGCTGCTTAAACGCTCGGGCGTACTGGGCAAACAGGAAAAATTGAAATATAAAGATATTACGCTTGATCTATCCGGCAAGAGAGTATATATCAATGGCAATGCGGCTGCATTGACAACACTGGAATTCAACCTTCTGCTTACTTTTGTCAAGCATGCAGACAAACCGCTTACCCGGGATTTCCTGCGGAATGAAGCATGGGGAAATGAAGGGGAGCGTATCAATGACAATGCTGTCAACGTTGCCATCAACCGTCTCAAAAAGAAAATTGACCCGGAAGGCGGCAGGGAGTATCTTGTCTCGGTTTGGGGTGTAGGATATAAACTGGTCTAGGCGCTTACTCTTGTTAGACTCCAGTTTCTAATCGACCTCGCCCATTTCTTCTGAGTATTCTCAATTCCTATAAAGAGCAATTTCAAGAGACTATCATCGTTTGGGAAAGTACCTTTGGTTTTTGTAAGCATACCGAATTGGCGTTGGAGTGATTCGATCATATTGGTGGTATAGATCACTCGTCTTATATCTTCGCGGCATTCGAAATAGACGGTAAGATTGTCCCATTTGTTTCTCCGGGATTGAAAAACAATAGGGTATTTTATGACAATATGACATTTTTTTATCTTCTTTTGTGCTGATACCGCTACACTTTTACTATGAGTAAATTACATATATTGGAAGAGTACTTTGGACATAGCAGTTTCAGGCCTTTGCAGGAAGAGGTTGTAGATGCGATTTTGGACAGACAGGATGTATTGATGATCCTGCCTACAGGGGGAGGCAAGTCCCTCTGTTACCAGCTGCCAACGCTTTTGATGGAGGGCGTGACCGTAGTGGTCTCCCCGCTGCTTGCCCTGATGCACGATCAGGTCATGGCACTCAAGGCCAACGGTATCGCAGCGGCAATGTTAAGTTCGATGCAGGACATGGAAGAGAGCCGCATGATCGAAACTGCCTTGAGAGAAGGAGAGATCAAGCTGCTCTATGTGGCCCCTGAACGTCTGCTTAAGCCCTATTTCCTTCATCTTTTGCAGCAACTTCAGATCAATTTTTTTGTGATCGATGAAGCGCACTGTGTGAGTGAGTGGGGCCATGAGTTCCGTGAACACTATCGTGGACTCTCTCTGCTCAAAGAGCGTTTCCCGGATACACCGATCACTGCTTTTACAGCCACCGCAACCAAAGTGGTCGAAGAGGATATCGCTGCGAATCTGCGCTTAAATAAACCCAAAAGGGTGAGGGGTTCGCTCTTTCGAAGCAACCTTGCGATAGAGGCACAGCACCGCATCAAAGATGGCCGTAGCCAGCTTCTGGAGTTTTTAAAATCTCACCGGGAAGAGTCGGGTATCATTTATACCCTTTCGCGTAAACAGACTGAATCCATCGCACACTATCTGCAGACCAAAGGGATTGAAGCAAAAGCTTATCATGCCGGGCTCTCTACTGAGGAGAAGAATGGTACCTATAAAGCATTTGTCGAGGACAAGGTGCAGATCGTAGCGGCGACCATCGCCTTCGGTATGGGGATCGACAAGAGCAATATCCGGTTTGTCGTACATATGAGCCTGCCAAAGACACTGGAGAACTACTATCAGGAGATCGGACGGGCAGGGCGAGACGGGTTGGAGTCAGAGACATTGCTTCTTTTTTCTGCACAGGATATCGTACAGCAAAAGAGTTTTATCGAAGCACTCCCTGAAACACCTTACAGGCAGCATGCTTTTGAGAAACTGGATGCGATGGTACGTTTTGCAAATTCTGAGAGCTGTAGGCACCAGAGTGTCGCAGCCTACTTTGATGACAGGATAGAAGTATGCAATGACAAGTGCGACAACTGTACGGCGACAACGGTTGAAAAAACCGATATCACCGAAGCCTCCCGCAAACTCCTCTCAACGATGCTGAGGACCGGACAGAACTTTGGGCTGCATTATGTTATCGATGTACTGCGCGGCAGCAAGGAGCAGAGGGTGCTTCAAAACGGGCATGACAAACTTACGGTTTACGGTATCGGGGAGGAGTATAGCAAAAACCAGTGGTTCACTGTCGCAGACAAGCTTCTGGAGCTGGGCGCTGTACAGATAGGAGAGTTCAAGGTTTACAAGTTGACCTCTTTCGGGGCAGAGGTACTCAAAGGCCTGCACCCTGTCGAGATCAGAAAAGAGCGGTTGATTCTCAAAAAAGCCGAACGAAAACACAAGGTTGCTTTCTTCGATGACTATGATGCAGAAATGTTTGACAGGCTGCGCGATCTGCGCGGAAAGATCGCTGAAGAGAACGGCATCCCTCCCTATATCGTTTTTTCAGACAAAACACTCAGAGAGCTCAGTGTCCGAAAACCTGCGACCAAAGAGGAGATGCTTGAGGTGCACGGGGTCGGTGAAGTGAAGTATGACCGGTACGGAGAGGCGTTTATCCGCCTTTTCAAAGAGCCGAAAGGGGTTGATTTCAATGCTCCGAAGGTATAATGTCAGGTATGAAAAAAGAAACAATGAAACCTCTGTGCGGGATAGATGAAGCGGGTCGCGGACCGATCGCAGGCTCTCTGGTGATGGCAGGCGTAGTATTGCTGGGTAAAATTGATGGACTCATGGACTCCAAAAAGCTCACGGAGAAAAGGCGTGAAGCACTCTTTGATCATATCACAGAGAACAGCCGTCATCATATCGTGATATTTTCAGCCAGGCAAGTTGACGAACTGGGGATTTCCAAATGTTTACATCAGGGTTTACAGTTGATCCAGCGGCATTTGTCCGAGTGCAGGTACCTTTTTGACGGCAATAGTACATTTGGCGTAGAGAATATCACCACGATGATCAAGGCTGACGATAAGGTCGCAGAGGTGAGTGCGGCAAGTATCCTCGCGAAGGTCACCAGGGATAGAGAGATGGTTGAAGCGGCGAAACGATATCCTCAGTACGGGTTTGAAAAACATAAGGGGTACGGGACCAAAGCACATATAGAAGCTTTGGCAAAGCATGACAGGTGTGAGGTGCACAGAAAGACATTTCGTATCAAAACGCTGGACGAACCGACGCTCTTTTAACTCTTCTGTTATGAAAGTGTAAATAAAAGAGTTTAGGTCATTGACCTGCAGGCCGGGGCAGGGATACCCGAGCTACTGCATCGCCACACCGTTGACAGTGAGTGTTCCGTTTTCAAGTTTGATGTGGTAGTTCTTTCTATCGTTTTTCTCTGTCGGTCGGAACATCATCATAAGGATCATTGCCTGCGGCTGCTGCGAGATAAATGTAAAGAAGGTCTCGGAGAATGAAAGGTTGAGATCTGTCCTGACCGCAGCAAGGCCCAGCATAGGGTTTGCCTGAAGAGAAGAGAGGTCGATATTTTTGTTGAGATCAATCCTTGCATCGATATCAAATCCGTCCATTTCTCTGTTTTGGAAGTAGAGTTTCCCGACGGAGAGTTTCGGAATTTTAATCGAAAGGCCTTTGGAAAGGATCTGCCGGGCAATCCGGTCGATCTGCTGTTGATCCAGGCTGCTGATATGCTGCAGTTTTTCAAAAGATTTGATATCCAGGTTGGAGACTTCCATCTCCAGGGCAAGGTTTGAAGCCTTGTCGGTTTTATGCTTCTCTGTGACATGTACGGCACCGATCCTTGCACTTATTTCAGTTTGAGCCAGATTGTTTTTGAACACTGTTTTTGAGTCCGCTTCCATGCTTTCGGCACTCAGTCTCAAAAACGGCGATTCCCGGTAAATGAACTTTTCGATGCTATACCCTGTCATGGTATCATAGTGTGTCGGTCCATGGAGGCTGTAGTGGCTCTCGAGGCCCAGAACCTGGATACTGATCCCCTCTTCTGCATTGATCTGAAAACTTTGAAGTGATTGATTGACAGCGGAAATCCTATCATTCTTGATATCACCTTCAAAAGACATTGCTTTCATAGCCATCACTACTTCTGCTCCCGGTACACCAAAAGTCTGGTTGATATCTTTCATAGACCCCTTGAATTCATCCAGACTTTTGCTGATATCAACATGGATCAGAAAAGTTCTGGTTTTGAAAAGTTCATCGATCTTTGCCAGTACCTCTTTCTCTTCTCTCTCCAGCTCTTTTTGGGTCATGGCATCGGGAAGCGCTGTCGGGTAGAGATCCAAAGAGATTGCCGAGTAGCTATCCTTCAGGTAGTTTAGATCAACACCGATTTTCATTCCTTTGAGAGAGCCGGCATCTTCGGCGGTAATGGCGGCACCCTGAGCATTGAGATATTCGGCGATCTTTGCTGTATCCTCCCATACGATCTCAAAGTGCTCTTCCTGTTCTTTGATTTCCCTTCCTTCGATTGCAAACCCCTGTGACTCCATGGATTGGAGCTCTTGACTTACTATGGTTTTAAGCTCTTTGGTAAGCTGTGAAGAGCCGAGTGTCAGATAGTAGAGAGTTGCAACTGTTGCAAGGACAATAACGCCAAATAAAATCCTTTTCACATTCTATTCCTGATAGATTGCTTTAAGATGGTCCATCTTTTTGCCTATATTGAGCAGTGCCATATCCGCAAGAGTCAGCGCCATCATCGCTTCGCATACAACAGCCCCCCTGATCGCGACACATGGATCGTGACGGCCTTTGAGGTTACACTTTACTTCTTCATTGTGTGTGGTGATCGTATCCTGCTCCCGGAAGATGGACGGGGTCGGCTTGAAGTGGGTTTTGACAATGATCGTATCGCCGTTGCTGATACCGCCCAGCATCCCCCCGGAGTGGTTGCTCCTGAACCCTTCGGATGTGATCTCGTCATTGTTTTCACTGCCTTTGAGATGGGAAGAGATCGTCCCGTCGCCGATCTCTACAGCTTTAGCCGCATTGATCCCCATCATGGCATCAGCAAGTATCGCATCAAGTTTGTAATAGAGCGGCTCACCAAGGCCGATCGGTACGCCTGTTGCCGTAGTGAGCACCACGCCGCCTACGGAATCATGCGATTCTTTGGCTTTGAGGATAGCTGCTTCCTGCTGAGATTCCTTATCCGGATCAAGTGTATACATCTTGGAGATTTTTGCATAATCAAAGTCTATGGTTTCCCCTTTGATACCGTCTACTTCACACAGCCCGCTTTGTATCCGGATACCCAGCTCACGAAGCATCAGTTTGGCGATGGCCCCGCCTGCTACCCTGGCTGCTGTTTCACGTGCCGAACTTCTCCCGCCGCCGCGGTAATCACGCAGCCCGTATTTGTGAAAGTAGGTAAAATCTGCATGACCGGGACGGAAGAGGTCTTTGACAGTGTCGTAGTCTTTGGATTTCTGATTGGTGTTATAAATAATCATAGCAATCGGTGTTCCCGTACTTACTCCTTCAAAGATACCGGAAAGTATCTCTACTTTGTCAGCTTCTTTGCGTCCGGTCTCCAGTTTGGTTTTGCCGGGCTTCCTTCTGTCCAGTTCTGACTGGATGAACACCTCATCGATCTTGAGTCCCGCAGGGACACCATCAAGGATACATCCCAGTGCTTTCCCGTGCGATTCGCCAAAAGTAGTCAGGGTAAGTCTCTTTCCAAAGGTATTCATTGTTTCTGTTCCTAGTTTCTAATTTCTGTCTTTTAGTTTTCCCAGTGCAATATGCGCCGCTTTTTGCTGCGCTTCTTTTTTGCTTCGTCCTTTTGCTTTGGCGATAGTCTCTCCATCCAGGGTCACGGCAATCACAAACTCTTTTTTATGGTCAGGCCCTGAAGAGTCAAGCAGTTCATAGGTCGGTGTGATACCGTGTGTAGCCTGTGTGATTTCCTGAAGCATCGTTTTGAAGTCTTTTGAGAGTGAATCCAGGTCTATCTTTGGATGACACGCTTCTATGAGTGCGATAGAGACTTCTCTGGCTTTTTCAAGTCCTGCCTCCAGGTAGATTGCTCCGATAACTGCTTCAAAAGCATTGGAAAGCAGTGAAGGTTTGTCTCTGCCGTTGTTGTTCTCCTCCGCTGACGAGATATAGATATAATTACCAAGATTTATTGCTCTTGCTATCAGTGTAAATCCCCGTTCATTTACCAAAGAGGCGCGAATTTTTGAGAGGATACCTTCATCGGAGGTTTTAAATTTTCTGAAAAGGTATTCGCCGACTATCAGGTCAAGTACCGCATCCCCCAAAAACTCCAGCCGCTCATTATTGTAAGGCTTTTTGTAACTTTTGTGTGTCAAAGCCTCAATAATCAATTGCTTGTCATTGAATGTATAGTTCAGTCGATCTTCGAGTTGACTATAATTTGTCAAGTTGTCTCCTTTTTTATGCTGATTTGTTTCGATGCATGCGATTGTCTTCAGCAGACGGCTCATAATGATAGCACTGTTTATCTATTTTCTATGGTCATTCTCTTGATACGTTCTGCTTCATTTCGTGCAAGTTCATCACAGCGTTCGTTTTCCGGATGCCCGTCATGGCCTCTTATCCAGGTGCCGTGTATCCTGTGCGGTTTTGCTGCTTTGATATACTCTTTCCATAAGTCAACGTTCTTGACTTTTTTGAACCCCTTGGCGATCCATCCCTCAAGCCATTCATTGATTGCCTTGACAACGTAAGAGCTGTCAGATACTACAGCTACGCTGCAGGGTTCTTTGAGTAACTTAAGCCCTTCAATGACCGCTTGCAGTTCCATGCGGTTATTGGTTGTATCGGGATCTCCTCCAAAATACTCTTTACGCACATCTTTGTATTCAAGGATACCGCCATATCCTCCGGGGCCAGGGTTGCCCAGGCTGGAACCATCAGTATAGAGAGTAATCTGTTTCAGGGCTTGACTTTGCAATGTTTTCCTTTACCTCTACAGAATGTAATGCCATACAGTTTGGACAACGTTTGAATGAGACAGGGAAACTCTGTTTGCATTTTTTACATAAATAAGAGAATTGAAGGTCTCCCTCTTCAAATCCATTCTCTTTTGCCGTAGCCAACATGTCAAGAGCAAAGATCCCGCTATTGTGTGTAGGATTCTTTATATACCCTTTGGCATAGTAGAGCGTACTCAGCTGTTCATTATGTGAGATTATATCCAAATTGAGTTGTGATTGCGGTAAGAACCAAAGGAGATCGATCAGCTCTTTGATACGGTTTTCATCTATGGCTTTCCAGGCTGCATGGGTATCCAGGTGAAACAGTGCGATAATGATCTCTCTGTAGAGTTTTGGTTCTTCAGAAAGAAGAGCAAGCAGTTTTTCTGTTTTTTGTTCGGGGCCTTTTGATTTATCTGCAATCAGTTCAGAGAAGTTTAGAGAAATTTGAAGGATATGTGTCTCTTCATTAAGTATCTCCAGAGGTTCGATCACTTCTCTTGCTTTGGTATAGTCCTGCATTTTTTCATAGACTACTTCCAGGGCATAGAGCGCTTTGATATCGCGCGGTTTTTTACGGAGTATCTCTTCATAAATGCTTCTTGATCTTTCCAAAAAACCTGCATGAAGATAGACATGCCCCAGTTTTTCCATCAATTCAAGCCTGGAAGCGTCCTCCTCGATATTTTTAATAAGATAGAGATAGATGTTGATCGACTTATGGTACTCTCCCGCATTTTCGAAGGCTTGTGCAAGCAGGACAAGGGGTTTGAGCATATGCGTGTCAAACGGCATATTCGCAGTATCAAGTATACAGTCTACCGTATCGAACTTTTCCAAAAACTTCAGGAGATTACCCTGCTCTTCTTGTTGTTTATAGAGTCCCCAGCTATACGTCATCAGCGAGATCAAAAGGGCAATTACAACAATGACAAGGATGCTGAACAGCGGATCATTATAGGCAGGCAGGATGTTTTCCATGTTACATCACCCTTATAGATGGTTTAAGTGAATAGTGAATAGTGAATAGTGTCGGTCTGCTTTCCGGCAGAAAGCTTTGATTGGAGAATGGTTTTTACTGTCCGTCATCCCTGATCCCTCATTTCTCATTTCTCATTTCTCATTTCTCATTTCTCATTTCTCATTTCTCATTTCTAATTTCTAATTTCTAATTTCTAATTTCTAATTTCTAATTTCTAATTTCTATCGTAGATTATAGCAAATTAGATATAATGCTGGCATGATAGATAACGCCTCCATTGAGTCCCTCAAAAACAGTATCGATATCGTTGATGTGATCGGCAACTATATAGAGTTGAAAAAAGCCGGGGCGAACTATAAAGCATGCTGTCCTTTCCATGGAGAGAAAACACCTTCGTTTGTCGTGAGCCCGAGTAAGCAGATATACCACTGCTTCGGATGCGGAGCGGGGGGTGACAGTATCAAGTTTGTGATGGAGCTTGAAAAGCTGAGTTATCCCGAAGCAATTGAAAAACTTGCTTCAATGCATAACTTTTCATTACAGTATACAAAAGGAAGCTCGGACTACAGTGATGCCAAACGTGTATTGGAAGCAGTACAGACCTGGTATAAAAAGAATCTGGATCAGAACTCCTCGGCCAAACAGTATTTGTCCGACAGGGGTATCAGTGCGGCTTCCATAGAGAAATTCGGTATCGGTTATGTCCCGGCAGGCAATCAGGTGATGCATTTCCTGCAAAGTACTATGCTGCCAAAACCTCAGGCGGCAGAGGCAGGGATCATTGCCCGGGGAGAGAGAGGCGAATATTACGCCAGGCTGGTAGAGCGCATTACTTTCCCGATCTATACAGCAGCCGGTTCCCTGGTAGGATTTGGTGGACGTACGATTACCAATCATCCTGCAAAATATATCAATTCTCCGCAGACAAAACTTTTTAACAAATCACGATTGCTCTATGGGTATGACCTTGCGAAAGAGAGTATCTACAAAGAAAAGCGTATCATTGTCTGTGAAGGGTACCTGGATGTGATTATGTTTCATCAGGCAGGCTTTACTACCGCCGTTGCTACGCTTGGTACGGCGCTGACTGCAGACCACCTTCCCCTGCTTAGAAAAGGCGACCCCAAAGTAATTCTTGCTTATGATGGAGACAGGGCGGGAGTAGCGGCCGCATTGAAAGCTTCAGTGATGCTCGCTAAAGCAGGGTTTGACGGAGGTGTCGTACTCTTCCCGGACGGGCAGGACCCTGCCGACCTGATCGCAGAAGGCCAGAGCGAGAGCGTGGCCGGGTTCCTTAGGGAAGCAAAACCGCTGATCCCGTTTGTGATTGAAAAAACGATAGGATCTTACGACCTGTCCGATCCAAGAGCAAAAGAGGCAGCGTTTGGTCAGGTCAAACAGTTTCTGGATGGGCTAAGCCAGATCATGAAGGATGCCTATATACCGCTTACTTCTACACAACTCGGGGTTTCACCCGCACTTTTTGGTTCGCAAACCCGGCCAAGTCGGGCAAAAGAAAGTTTTTTACAAAGTAAAGACGATACCTCTGCAAGACAGCTGCTGAAAACGATGCTTGAAAAGCCGGAGCTTGTCAATGAAGTACTTGAAGCTGTCGATCCTGATTTTTTTACTGGATATGGTGAGGCTTTCAAGTCTTTGATAGAGGGGAACAAAACGCATCCATTGCTTATGAAAATAGATATTGATGACAGCATTGCCGTCTTAAGTGAAGAGGAGATGAAAAAAGAGCTGCTTCTGCTCCTGCGTAAATATTATAAAAATATGTATCAGACAATTGTCAAAGATACAGCGCTTACTTATGAAAAAAAGAGTTTTATCATGCGTAAAATCAAAACCGATATTTTGCCTAGTCTTGAAAGAGGGGAGCTGATCGCCTATACAAAATTTTTTTGATAAGCAGTTTTATGGGAGAGAGTGTCCTGAGAGGCGCTAAGGATATCTCTTACAGGCGAACCCCGATCGGTCTTTTTTTTACGTCTTTTTTGTGTCGAGCCGTATGGGTGATATAGGCATCTGTAAATATTTTTTTATACGCAGGAAGAAGTTTTTTAAGTATGGCTCTGTTCTCAGTCGGGAGGGTACTTGCTACCGTCAATTTCCCCTGTTTGTAAGTGATTACGGTTCGTTTAAGGGCGGGAGAATATTGGTTAATCATGTTTAGAAGACTTTTTTGATTGTGATAAACTCCCAGTTTGACTGTATAAAGGTTTGACCCGGAAAAAAGATAAACTGAAAGTGAAACAAAAACCAATATACTGCGCAGCATCAACCCATCCCTTCTCTTTATTCCGAGTATGATTATAGTATAAAAAAGGTATAAACCCAAATCTGTAAATAGAAAAAAGCATTAGCCACAATCATTGCACTTATGGGCTTCAAGTAAAATCATCGCCGAACCTACAGGTGCGACTCATATTTTACTTAAACCCCATAAATACAAGCACTGCAGCTACTACAAATTTTCTATTTCCGGATTTGGGTTAAAAACTGATAGATAAAAGTGATTGAAATCTGTGATGGTGACCCCTAGGAGACTCGAACTCCTGTGGCATGGATGAAAACCATGAATCCTAACCGCTAGATGAAGGGGCCATTCGTAACTTGTGGACGGAATTATATAAATTAAGAGCTTAACTATATCTTAAAATAAGGGGTTTTTTTGTGAAAATAAAACTGTTTTTATCGATATCTTTTCTACTGTTTGGAGTTGTTGGCTGCACAAAACCGGAGTACAGGACACAAAAGAGTGCATTCATTGTGATGAAGACACCTTCATGGAGATATGCGGATATGGGTTTTATCTACGAAAACGAGAAAGAGTTGAAAGTAGAAATATACAGTCTGGGCAAAGCGTTGATGTCTCTTGAGATCAATGGAGAAAATATCTGTTTGAGCCGGTTTGAGTGCATGGATAAAAAAAGTTTCAATGCCAAAGTGTTAAGCCCTTACTATCCCGATATGCTTTTGGAAGATATCTTTCATGGCAAAACGATATTTGAAAAACAGGGGTGGGCAGCAGCGCGTAACGGCTTTACTCAAAATATTTTCCAACAAGGGCAATATGACATCAAATATACGGTTTTCAACCAGCGGATATATTTCCGTGATAAAATGAACGGAATATTGATCAAAATAAAAAAACAGCAGAGGTAACAATGAAGTTTGTAGGCGCACATGTGAGTGCCAGCGGCGGTGTGGACAATGCACCGCTTAATGCGATGAAGATCGGGGCAAAAGCGTTTGCCCTTTTTACCAAAAACCAGAGACAGTGGAAAGCAAAAGCATTGGAAACGAAGACGATAGATGTTTTCCGGAAAAACCTTGAAGCATCAGGGATCCTGCCAAAACATGTACTGCCCCATGATTCGTATCTGATCAACCTGGGACATCCCGAAACCGAGAAACTCGAAAAGTCGCGCGAAGCCTTTATCGATGAGTTGGAGCGGTGTGATGCCCTTGGACTGGAGAAGCTTAATTTTCATCCGGGATCGCATCTGGTCAAGATACCCAAAAGAGATCCCCGGTATGAAGAGAAACTGCTTGAAGCGGAACTCTCCTGTCTGGATGTGATCGCCGAGTCGATGAACAGGGCTATCGATGCGACCAGCGGGACACATGTCAAACTTGTGATCGAAAATACTGCGGGGCAGGGGAGTAACCTCGGTTATAAGTTTGAACACCTGGCTCATCTGATTGACAGGGTAGAAGATAAGAGCCGGGTTGGGGTCTGTCTGGATACCTGTCACACCTTCACTGCAGGATATGATCTGCGTACAAGAGAAGCGTATGATCAGACGATGGATGCGTTTGACCGTATCGTGGGTTTTGAGTATCTGATGGGAATGCACCTGAATGATTCGAAACCGCCTCTGGGTTCACGTGTGGACAGGCACCACTCTTTGGGACGGGGAGAGATAGGCTGGGATGCGTTCGGGTTTATCATGAATGATTCGCGTATGGATGACATCCCTTTGGTACTGGAGACGATCGATGAGAGTATCTGGGCAGAGGAGATTAAGGCACTTTACGATTTAATTCAAGAGTAATAGCATCAAAAAAAGGAGGGAGATATGAAAAGGATAGTGACGGTCGGCATCGTGACAATCGGACTTTTGATGGCGGGAGGGTATAAAATTCCTGAGCAATCTTTAAACTCAATGGCGCTTGGAGGAGCGTATGCCGCACATACGACGGGTGCAGATACGGCATATTATAATCCGGCGAACATGAGCTTTTTGGGTGAAAAAAGTTATCTGGAAGGCGCGGTGACATTGGCACATCTCCCTGCTATAGAATTTACCAGTATGCCGCCGTATTCAGGTGAATCAAAAACCGAAGATATACCGATTCCGCATTTTCATTATGTTTCGAAACCAAGGGGAGACTTCAGGTGGGGGGCGAGTGTCACGGCTCCGGCGGGGCTGAGCAAAAGGTGGGATACTCCGTTCCAGAAACTTTCGGCAGAAGAGTTCACGCTTAAGGTTGCAGAATTCAATCCGAGTGTTTCTTATAAAGTAGCAGACAATTTCAGTATCGGCGGTGGAGTGAGAGTTGTCTACAGTGAAGGTGTTGTCAAAAGTGATGGAAAAGAGTTTAGCGAGGTTGTCTCAGACTCTGATTACAATATTAAACGGGATATGGAAGGCGATACAGTTGAGTTTGGATATAACCTGGCGATGAGCTACAGACCGACTTCCGATATCAATCTTGCAGTAACGTACCGCTCAAAAATTGATATTGAAGAAGAGGGTACGGCTAAACTGTATAATCAGGGAGTTTTATTTTATGACGGGGGTGCCAGTGTAACGGTGCCGCTTCCTGCAGCATTGAATATCGCCGTATCTAAAACATGGGAGGATAGATTTACCTTAGAGTTTAATTATGAAAGAACCTATTGGTCTGCCTATAAAACACTCGATTTCAACTATGATTCTCCCCAGCCTGTATTTGATGAAGCGCTTCCAAAAAACTGGAAAGATACCGACACGTTCAGGATAGGCGCTACGATAAACATGGATAAAATAACCATGATGATGGGATTTGCACTCGATGAAACGCCTGTACCTTTAAGTACCCTGGGATTTGAACTTCCGGACAGTGATGCGAAAATCTTCTCCATGGGATTCAGATACCAGCAGAATGAACAGCTCTCCTGGGGAGCGGCATTTCTTTATGACAGCAAAGAATCAAGAACGGTAATGCAGGGAACGAGCGGAAACTATATCAATGGAAGTTTCCACGAAGGCGGAGCACTTCTGACGACAATAGGTATATCATACGAGTATTAAGATGGTTTATGCTTTTCACAGTTTTTATGAGCTGATCGTTCATCAGGCGAAGACATATACGAAAAAAACGGCACTTTTTGTCGAAGACGAGAAGATCACTTATGCAGATATCTTGCAAAGGGCAGATGCCATCGCGGCTTTTTTGGCAAATAAAGGGGTAAAAAGAGGAGACAGGATCGCCCTGTTTTTGCGAAACTCCCCTGAATTTGTCTATATGGTATTTGCTGCATCCAAACTCGGTGCGGTGCTTGTGCCGATCAATACTTTTCTAAAAAATGAAGAGCTCTCCTATATTTTGGAAGATAGCGGCAGCTCGGTGCTTGCGGCATCGATGCTGTATGAAAAAACCGTGAAAGAAAGCGACGCGGAAAAGCTGTGTAAACTTATTGTCTGGGAAGGTGAAACGTTTGAGCAGAGGGATGAACAAAATGACGGTTTTGGTGAAGCGCTTGAGTACGAAAAAGAGGTGGCCGCCGATCTCATCGGACTGGAAGATACGGCAGTCATTTTCTATACGTCCGGAACGACGGGCAAACCAAAAGGAGCCATGCTCAGCCATAAAAATATTTTTTCTAATTGTATCGGCGGGATCAAACATATCAACATAAAGCCAAAGGACAGAGGGATCGTTTTTTTACCGATGTTTCACTCCTTTACTTTTTCCATCGGTATCATACTGCCGATCTATGCGGGAGGAAGTATCGTGGTCATTAAGTCTCTTCAGCCATTCTCCAATATCTTCAAACAGACGCTGCTGAAGCGGGTTACGATCTTCTTTGGCGTTCCCAATGTCTATTATGCACTTTCCAAAGCCAAGCTTCCCTGGTACTTCATGTGGTTTAACAATCTGAGAGCATTTATATCCGGCGCTGCGGCATTACAGCCAAAGACACTTGACGCGATGTCAAAAAAATTCAAACACGCAAAACTGCTTGAAGGCTACGGACTCAGTGAAGCAAGCCCGGCAGTCTGTATGAATACGCTTAAAAAGCAGAAACCGGGTTCAGTGGGTACGGCACTTTATGGTTATGAGATGAAGATCGTCGATGACAACCTTGTCGAGCTTCCTCTGGGCAAGATAGGGGATATCATTGTCAGGGGCGATAATGTGATGAAGGGCTACCTGGGCCGTCCGGAAGCAACGGATGAGACAGTTGTGAACGGGTGGCTTCTGACCGGTGATATGGGATATATGGATGATGAAGGATTTTTGTATATTGTGGACAGGAAAAAAGATCTCATTATCTCCAAAGGGATCAATATCTATCCCAGAGAGATCGAAGAAGTGATCGACCGGTTTGAAGGTATTTCAGCCTCTGCGGTCATAGGCATATGTGATGAGAAGAACGATGAGATACCTGTCGCCTATATAGAACTCGAAGAGGGAGTTGAACACATAGAAGAAACGGCACTCAAGCCTTATCTGAGAGAACACCTTGCCAACTATAAGATCCCCAAGTATTTCTATCGTATCGAAGCGTTGCCTAAAAATGCTACGGGCAAAGTACTCAAACGTGAACTCAAAGAGAAACCGGAACAGTCCGAATGAAACAATTGCCGCGGAGGAGTCAAAGTTGATGAAAAACGCATATCAGGGAATCGTCAATGGGAAAATCATTGTTGATAATGATATTGTCGAGGGGAAAGTGCTGCTTTTTGACAAAAAGATTATTTCCCTGGCGGATGAGATTGACGAATCTGTTGAACTGATAGATGCCAAAGGCGCTTATGTCAGTGCCGGATTTATCGATATCCATATTCACGGTTCGGGCGGTGCGGATATTATGGATGCGACACCGGAAGCGCTTGAAAAAATTTCGACAACCTTGCTGCAGACCGGTACCACTTCCTTTCTTGCCACGACAATGACAATGTCAACCGAAGCGATTGACAAAGCACTGTACAATGTGCAGCAGCATGCCCAAAAGGTAAGCGGGGCAAATATCTTAGGCATACACCTTGAAGGCCCTTTTATCAATGCAAAGAAGCATGGTGCGCAGGACAAAGCTTATATTCAGACTCCCAACTTTGCTTTGATTGAGCACTATATGGATCAGATCAAAATGATCACGATTGCACCTGAAGTAGAAGCTGCAGAAGCCTTTATCAAAGAGATGCACAGCAGATTTCCGTATATTGTCCTGAGTATCGGGCACTCGGATGCCGGTTTTGAACAAAGCAAAGAGAGTTTTGGCTGGGGTATTTCGCATGCGACACACCTGTTTAACGCAATGAATGGATACCATCACAGGGAACCGGGGATTGCGGGTGCCGTGTTTGACAGCAGTGTGACCTGTGATATTATCCCCGACCTGGTACATACGCATCCCTCCGCCCTGGAGTTGACATACCGTGTCAAACAGGATAGACTTATCGTGATTACTGATGCGATGAGAGCAGGATGCATGAGAAACGGCACCTATGAGCTGGGCGGGCAGAAAGTTATTGTCAAAGATGACAGGGCAGTACTTCAGGATGGCACGCTGGCAGGTTCAGTCCTTCGTTTGAATGAAGGGCTTCTCAAACTGAAAGAACATACTTCTATGTCCTTGATCGAAGTTGTCAACAGTGCGACAAAGCTGCCTGCACAAAAACTTGGCATTGCCAAAGGCGAACTGAAAACCGGGTATGATGCGGACATAGTCATTTTTGATGAAGATTTCAGTATCATGTCAACGATAGTCGGAGGCCGGATAAAGTACCAGTCTCCAAATGTATGATGTCGGGATAAGGGTATTCCGCCCTGCGGCGTGGGATCTGTAGGTTGCGGTACTCTTTTTCCCCGATATTCGGTGAAGAAAACAAAGGCAGAATATGTTCGGATTTTTAAAACGTAAAGTAAGAGAGGTCAAAGCCCCTGTTGACGGAGAGGTCGTAGCGCTTTCAGAAGTGAAGGATGAGGTTTTCTCCCAAGGGCTGGCAGGGGGCGGTGTCGCGATCAGGCCGGTTTCGGATACCTTTTGTGCACCGATCTCCGGTAAAGTCTCCCGTATTTTTGCGACCAACCACGCATACAGTATCAAAAGCGAGAAGGATCTTGAAGTGCTGGTGCATATCGGTCTGGATACGGTAGCGCTGGGAGGCAAAGGTTTTGAACGGCTTGCAGAAGAGGGGGATGAGGTAGAAGCGGGTGATGCGGTCATCAAAGCGGATCTTTCTTTTCTCGGCGGACAGGCCAAGGATACCATTACGCCGATCATTATCACTGAAGAGAGTGATGTGAAAAATATAGAGAAAAAACTCAGGATTGCCAAAAGCGGCGATGTGATCATGGAGGTAAACTGATGAGTGAAAATATGTACTATCTCTTCTATGCAATCATTGTGGTTGTTTTTGTCATTGTTTTGAAGATGCCCAAGAAAGATCGGGATAAAAACAGGAAAAAACCGATCTCAACTTCCAAAAAATTCAATAAACATGCCCGGGATCAGCACAATAAGATAAAGGATATCTGATGGCAGAACATAAGCTAAGCCCCGAAGAGGAGTATGTGATCCTGCATAAAGGAACGGAAAGACCGTTTACGGGGAAATATTTTGACAACAAAGAAGAAGGTGTCTACCAATGTAAACAGTGTCATGCACCGCTTTTCACCTCGGAATCGAAATTTGACAGCGGGACCGGATGGCCGAGTTTTGATGATGCGATCGAGGGTGCGGTAAAAGAGGTTCCCGATGCGGACGGCAGACGTGTCGAGATCGTCTGTGCAAACTGCGGCGGCCATCTCGGGCACGTCTTCCGGGGCGAAGGTTTTACGGATAAGCAGACGAGACACTGTGTCAACTCCATCTCTTTAGACTTTGAAGCAAAAAAACCATAGGTTTTACACTGCCAAACCTATGGTTATAAAGGCAATAAATAAATCACAGTTTATTCCCATCACCGACCCGGTATGGCTTCTGGTGCCGGGGTTTACAGAAGCTTAAATTTACTTTTCTTTTCTGATATAATAAATATTTATTCTATCTGACAGGAGAAAAGCGTATGAAAAACCTGTATGACCTTATCATTGTCGGTGGCGGTCCGGGCGGTATCGCCTCAGCCGTCGAGGGTTCGATATTCGGGATGAAAAGGATACTTTTTATAGAGAAAGGGGACAACCATTCCCAAACGATCAGGCAGTACTACAAAGACGCCAAAAGGGTTGATAAAGACTGGCAGGGGCAGACGGTAGAGATCGAAGGCAATGTCGCATTTTTTGACGGTACCAAAGAGAGTACGCTGGAGTATTTTGAGTCTTTGCTTGACCATGATGCGATCGATACGATTTTTGAGTGTGAAGTGGACAGGGTACTCAAAGAGGAAGACGGGATGTTTTCGGTAGTGACACCCCAAGGCAACTTCATTTCCAAAAATGTTATCGTCTCTATCGGGCGTATGGGCAAACCGAACAAGCCCTCCTATAAAATACCTCCTTCGCTGAAAAAGGTCGTCAATTTCAATCCTTATGACTGTCGCGGACATGAGAAGATACTTGTCGTAGGGGGAGGGGATTCGGCTGTGGAGTATGCCTGTCAGCTCAGCTGTGACAATGACGTGACTCTCTCTTACAGAAGAGAAAGTTTTGCAAGGATCAACGATATCAACCAGGAGATGATCGAACGCTATGACCAGGAGGAGAAACTGCGTGTACGGTACGGTATCGATATCGACGCCATCGAGAATGAGGACGGGAAGGTCAGGGTCAACTATAGCAACGGGTTTCACACGATCTACGACAGGGTGATCTATGCACTGGGCGGTACGACCCCGGTAGACTTTTTCAGAAAGAGCAATATGGAGCTGGATGAACATGACATACCGCGCTTTAACGAAAAATACGAGACCAGTGTCAAAGGGCTTTATATCGCAGGGGATATCGTCTATAAAAGCGGCGGTTCGATCGCGATGGCGATCAACCATGCCTATCACATCCTTCAGGATATCACCGGAGAGAAAGGCGGTTTAGTTTAACGCCTCCCTGATCTTCTCCGCCACCTTTTCGGATCTGCTTTATCGCGTTTCTCTCTTAAAACTATATTAAGTTCCCATTTTTTAGATGGGAACCAGAAGAATATCGGCACTCTATTGATGTAATTGCGGTGTCGTAGTCAACTGAAGCTTCAGTGCATGAAGCACTTTCATTACTGTATCAAAACGTGGTTTCGCGTTGGGACGAAACGCTTTATACAGACTTTCTCTTCCCATACCTGTTTCTTCAGCTATTTGCGCCATACCTTTAGCTTTGGCGATGTGGCCTATGGCTCTTAAAAACTCTTCATTGTCTCCATCTTCAAGTACTTGTGAAAGATATTCAGCTATTGCTTCTTCGCTATCTAAATACTCGACTATGTCAAAAGGAACTAATTCTTTATTCATTATTGTACTCCTTTAGCAGTGCTTCTGCTTTTTCTATATCTTTTGATTGGGTAGACTTGTCTCCGCCAATCAACAATATAATAATTCTTTCTTCTTTTTGAGTGAAATATACTCTATACCCCGGACCTGTCGTGATCCTAAGTTCGGAGATAGATGGACCAACGGATTTTACATCACCAAAGTTTCCGTGACCCATCCTCTCAATACGACGGGCTACAGCGATACGACCCTTCATATCTTTAAGTTTACTCAGCCACTTTGAAAAGGTCTTTGTTATTTTCACTTCATACATGATGCGATTGTATCCAAATGGATACAAATATGTCAAGTGCACTCAAGTACTTATGAGATAAAATTTTTTGCGTGTTCTTTTGGTACCATGAGGCTAGGTATTA
>JBEWPY010000022.1:0-11592 GCA_047689495.1 Candidatus Sulfurovum profundilacunae
CTTTAGTTGGTTCCGCCTGTCCCGAGACGCAACAAGACAAGGAAGTGATCTATGGATATACCAAAGAGGATCATCAATTGTTGATATCGGGTTTAACTGATTCTGCCTCTTCCTAAGTGAAAGTTAACGATAGTATTCTTTAGGAAAGAAGTAACGAAAGAAACATTTAGTTATTGCCATACAGGTAAGCTTTTCCAGTTTTCAGGAAAACCCATGGCGGCTATATTGATGTCGTTATTCCCTATAAGCTCTTTAAGTTGATCTCTCCATGTATGTTCCGGACTGATATGGTCCATCACATACTTTAAAAACACAAGGATGTTATAGAGGGATTTTTTACTTGATGGATTTACGGAGTTTGAAAAATTTTCCGGAAAGCGTGGAATAACGACTGAGAAGGTAAAACGTTTATTCCAAAGTCTTCCGTGATGTGCACAGATATTTCGAATGATCGTCAAGCTGTGCAGATAAGAGCTCAATACTTTTTCATCCAGACCATAAGTTCTGGCAATGATATTTCTTTCCGAACGCTTTTTGATATTTGCATACCAGTGAGATATTTGTCCTAAGGTCATTAGTTCTACTGCAGCCCAGATTGGAGGTAGTTTTTCATGATAGTTGTTTTTGAAATGGTATGTAAATGTTTCACTGCTTCTATCATACTCACCTTTTAGTTTGTTGAGGTTTTGAGCATAACGTACAGGGCAATGAAAGATTTGAGGTTGCATATGAGGGTGTGATCCATAGAGCTTTGAAAGCTCATAAGCCATCTGTGTTCTTACAGATACTTCTACACGTTCTATAGCGTCAATAATGAGTAGTCGCAATTCGCGGTCAAATATATAGTATTTGAGAACTTCTTCAAACTTTGTACCAGGTTTGAAAGTATGTGTAGTATGATCTTGCTCATAAGGTAGCCAATAGGCTGTAAGACGGTAATAGTTCATATGTGATAAGTAGTGTACAGCAGATGGAATATTATCAAATTGCATACCACGAGATTGTAACTTGGTTATTTGATCTTGAATAGAAAGATGTGATTTTATATATGTTGGTTTTCTTGAAGCCATTCCCCAATCCTGCTTCTTGAAAGATAGTGACCTCTTGGGGTGCGCTGTTCTTATGGAAAGCGTAAGAGGTGTTGTTGCTAGAATTATATATTTGGTGTACTTAAATTTCCTTGAATTCAATTCAAGTTTATTAAGTCTTTAAAATATAGCTTAGTTTTTGAAACTCAAGAGAGAAACCTAAAGTTCCATCGCTTCACGGCTGATCTTCTCCACAAATTCACACTGGATGTATGCCTGCGGGATGTTCACCTCATTGATGCGCACTTTGATCCGGTCAAAGAGCATGACCTGATCGGCTCTGAGGTGTACGGTCACGCCCTGTACCTCGGCATGGAGTACGGCTCTGGCATCTCCGCCCTCAAGGATCTCGACTACTTCAGCGGCAAAGATCCCACCGATCTCTGTTTCGGCCCATCTGGCAAATTTACGGTCCCTGAAGTCCCACTCCGCCTTGGTTGCTTTCCGTTCCAGTTCGCTTACCCTTGCACAGAGCGGTTCGATATTGCGAAGGAGGTAACCCATCTCTTCATCGTCATCGGCTAACTGTGCTTTGATCATGCGGTGCAGGATAAGGTCCGAGTAGCGGCGGATCGGAGAGGTGAAGTGGCTGTAGTACTTGTATCCCAGACCGAAGTGTCCGACATTGTGTGCCGCGTAGCTTGCCTGGCGCAGAGACTTGATCAGCATGGTATCCACTTCCGGTCCCAGCCCCATCTTCTCGGCTTCCTTTTGTATCTCGCGGATCAGTGAGGGTGAATCCTCATACTCTTCCACATAGAGGCCGATGGATGCCAGCTGTACCAGCAACTCCTCGATCTTACTGAGTTGCGGCGGTTCGTGGATACGGAAGATCCCCGGCTGGTCTTCCTCTCCGTTCCCTGAAAATCTTTTGGCCGCTGCCTGGTTGGCAAGCAGCATACACTCTTCGATCAGGGAGTGTGACGGTGTACCCGTCTCGATCTGGGTGCCTGCCAGCAGGTGTTCCGCATCGATGGTGAGTTTGATCTCTTCGCTTCTGAAGTCAAACCCGTTTTGAAGACGGGCTTTCCGGAGCTGCAGGGTGATCTTCTGCAGCGGCAGCAGCCAGGTAAGGAGTCTGGCTGCAACACCTTCTGCATCACGTCCGTCCGTGGCGATGATCTCATCGACCTTGTCATAGTTGAAACGGTGTTTGGAGTGGATGATCGCTTCAAAGAATTCTTCGTTTATGGGTTTCAGCGTGTTTCTATCCAGTTCGATTCTGGAGACGAAGGCCAGGCGGTCTGTTCTGGGTTTCAGCGAACAGATATTTTCACTCAGTTCACGGGGCAGCATCGGGAAGGACTTATGCGGGAGGTAGGTGGTGAAGCCGCGCTTTTTTGCTTCTTTGTCGATAGGGGTGAAGTAGGGTACATAGTGGCTCACATCCGCGATCGCTACATAGAGGGTGTAGTTTTTCAGATCGAAGTAGATCGCATCATCGAAGTCTTTTGCCGTGACCGGGTCGAT
Organism: Candidatus Sulfurovum profundilacunae; assembly: GCA_047689495.1. Taxonomy (GTDB): domain Bacteria; phylum Campylobacterota; class Campylobacteria; order Campylobacterales; family Sulfurovaceae; genus Sulfurovum; species Sulfurovum profundilacunae. The sequence goes on from JBEWPY010000022.1 coordinate 2,559, forward strand.
CGTACAGAAGTCAAGGTGTGTGAGATCGACACGGTCGGGATGTTCGTTTTTTGTTACTTCACGCTCGACCTCTACGGCTTCGGTAACACAGGCTTCAGGGAATGCATCTTCACGTTCGTAAAGTGCCAGGGAGATCCTCTCGTCGACTCTCGCATCACCCAAATGCCCGAATACTTCCAGTACATTATCGGTATCGATATCGACTTTGAGTACGGTACCTATCTTGAATGCCTTGAGGTCCATCCCCTCCATTTTGGCAAAGGTCGGCTCTCCCGTACGGATATCCAGGATCATAAAGTTGCCTGATTCGTCCCTGTGGGTATAGGCGATCGTAAAAAGGTGGGCCTTGTCGATAACCATCACTACTTTGCCGCTGGCACGGCCGCGTCTGGCAATGATACGCTTGGCCACGACGGTATCGCCGTGCCGTGCCTCTCCCAGAAAATCGGGCTCTACCAGCAAGTCGCGCTGTTCCTTGAACTCAGCTTCCACATATCCGCGTCCGTCTTTGCCCATATAGATGCGCCCGGCACGGTAGAGGGAGCCGAGCTTCCAAAGCCCGCCCGCTTCTTCGATAGCGCCGGCCTTCTGCAGGGCCTGAAAAGCATTTTGGTTTTCTTGCTCGATGTCTGAAGCGAGACAGCCGTTGGTAAGCTGGATGGCAAATGGACTCATAGGCAAAAACCTCCTGTGCAGGTTTTTTTAAATAGTAAATAGTAAATAGTAAGTAGTAGTTTTTGGATGATATTCATAAGGGAGATTATAACACAATTTTGGAAGGGTACAATGGTGAAGCCGGTAGGTCGGGATACCCTTATCCCGACACTGACTTGATGTTTGTCCACCATTAAGTCGGGGTGAGGGCACTCCGACCTACTTTTAATACTTCAATTGCTCCAGTCTGTCGATCCTGTCCTGCGTGGTCGGGTGGGTACGGAAAAGAGTTTGCAGCGAGAAGTCTTTCCCCGTAAAGGGGTTGATGATGAACATATGTGCCGTCTGGGGGTCGGCATCATGCATCGCGATCCCTCTGGCATAGTTGTCCAGCTTGGCAAGACCGCTTTGAAGCCATTCGGGGTGCCCTGTCATGCGTGCAGCACCTTCATCGGCCATAAACTCCCTGCTTCTGCTTACTGTCATCTGTATGATCGTTGCAGCCAATGGCATGAGGATCATCAGTGCGATCATGATGATCGGGTTGGCAGGCCTGTCGCGATCTCCGCCGAAGAACATCCCGAAGTTTGCCAGCATACCGATCGCTCCGGCGATCGTTGCCGCAACCGTTCCGATGAGCATATCGTAGTGCTTGATGTGGCTGAGTTCGTGGGCGATCACTGCTTCCACTTCATTCTCGTCCAGCAAGTTGAGCAGCCCCTCAGTGACGGCTACCGCTGCATGCTCATAGTTGCGTCCTGTGGCAAAGGCATTGGGCTGCTCGTCCGGGATAATGTAGAGCGCCGGCATAGGAAGTCCGGCACGGTTGGTCAGCCTGGTAACGATCTTATAAAGGCCCGGAGCGTTGTTCCGGTCTACAGGGATGGCATGGTAGTGCTTGAGCACCTGCCTGTCACTGTAATAGTAGGCATAGAAGTTCATCCCCGCTGCGATGACAAAAGCGATGATCATCCCGGCACGGCCGCCGATCATGCCTCCAAACCAGATGAAGAGCAGGGTAAGCCCGATCATCAGGGCATAGGTTTTAAACTGTTCCATGAATTTTTTCCTTTTGTTTTCTATTTTATATAGTGATTTTTTTTTCAGATATCTTATTCTAATTGGGTAAATAAGAGGTAAATCACAAAATTGGCTATAATGATTTTATGAAAAAAATCGTTACATTTTTGACTATTTTAAGCATAGGGCTTTTCGCTGACTATCAAGCGAGAATCAACAAAATAAGCCCTGAGATCAAACAGCGCATGATCAAGGGAAACTCTTACAGGAAAGGGTGTCCGGTAGGGTTGAATGATCTGCGTTATCTCCGTATCAAACATAAAAACTTTATCGGCAAAGAGCAGTGGGGTGAGATGATCGTACACAAAGATGTGGCTGATGAGGTGCTGAAGATATTTGAAGCACTGTATGAGGCTGACTATCCGATACGCAAGATGCGACTGGTCAGTGACTATCAGGGCAAAGACTGGCACTCGATCGAAGCGGACAATACCTCTGCCTTCAACTGCCGCAGTGCTACGGGAAGCAAAAAGTATTCCAAACACGCCTACGGCAAAGCGATCGATATCAATCCTATCGAAAATCCCTATATTTCACGAAGCGGACGCATCTCCCACAAAGCCTCACTCGTCTATAGAAAAAGAGTGCATAAAGAGGATACGGCCGCTGACAGAGCCGTGCTTCTGCCGGATGATAAAGCGGTGAAGATATTTAAAAAGTACGGCTGGAAGTGGGGCGGGGAGTGGAGCAGTGTGAAAGATTATCAGCATTTTTCGAAGTAAGTTGTTCTTCTTATAAAATCTTCTAGATAGAACAATAAGGACGTCATAGTTATTTTGGTTATATCTCTCCAGATGAATTTGAAAAAAGGTATAATGAAAAGGTCTTAGAAAAAACGGTCTTAACCGAATAAAAAAGTGTCCAGGACATTGAAGTCATTCCAGTTTGGATTTAGTCATTTGTCTATGCTGATATTCTCAGGAAACCGTTTTTTATGTGTTGGTCGGACATAAAGTGAAGGTTCTAAATTTTGAAAGAAAGGAAAAAACAGTATGAAAAAGTTAAAAAGAATAGTTGTTGGTGTCGATATTCTGGCTAAATCGGATAATGTTTTGAAAAGAGCATTGATGACAGCAAAAGAGAATAAAGCTGAATTGCTTATAGTTCATGCTGTACAGACACCCTGGTTTTCCGTACCAAACTTCTTTGGCGGGAAAGAGATAAAAATCGATATCAAAGGGATTGCAAAGAAAATAGAAAAAAAGGTGAAAAGGTTTAATAAAGATAACAAAGTCCCTTGTTATATTATGGTACGAGAAGGTGATGCGGACGATATTTTGCTTTATGAATCAAAACTTTTTAAAGCCGATATGCTGGTAATAGGTGCGAGTACAAAAAGAAAAAAGAAGTTTCTTGGTACAACAGCTGAAAAAATAGCACATAAAAGTCATCTTCCAATGCTGGTCGTGAAAAACAGCGCAAAAGAGCTTTATAAAAATATTGTAGCACCGACAGACATGCAAACACAATCAAAACAGAGTATTCTTTTTGCAAAAAATATTTTTAAAACAGCTAAACTGAATGTAGTCCATGTTTCCGGGCTTCCTTATATGGGTGGTCCTACACTACTTAGTCCCAACTATGAGCAGTATAATAAAGATGCAAAAGAATATGCACAAAAAGAGTTAGAGAGTTTTATGCAAGATATTTCCATAAAAAAAGGGAAGCTTATTGATGGGAAAGCTGATAGTAAAAGAGTATTGCTTGGTTATATCAACAAAGGCTCATATGATCTTATCGTCGTAGGTTCGCGAGGTACTTCAGGCTTTAAAGCATTGATTGGAAGTGTGGCTTCTACCATTTTAAGAGAAACAACGACCGATGTACTGGTATATGTACCTTAGGTCATTATTTCTCCTTTACTACTTCTTGAATTTAGAGATGCTGTAAAAAAGGTGTATATAGTCGGATGTTTCCTCATGTCCATAGATAGCAGGATAGTCCAAAAAGTCGAATATTTTTTGTATACTACTACTATTTCAATATAGATAGAAGTTAGAGGACTAGTTAAATGAAAAAAGCTCCATCAACAATGCAAGAAATTAAAGACTGGCACAATAAAACAACCGATGAAACGCTAGCCGCGCTTGATACGTCGCTTGATGGTTTAAGTGAAGATGAAGCCAAGATGCTGTTGCATACTTTCGGACCAAACAAACTTCCTGAATCTCCAAAACGAAGTCTATTGCTCCGCTTCTTATCACATTTCCATAATATCTTAATATACGTCCTTATCGGTGCTGCTGGCATTACTGCGCTGCTAGGTCATGTGGTCGATACATCTGTCATTATTGCAGTAGTGATTATCAATGCTATTATTGGTTTTTATCAGGAAGGTAAAGCAGAAAAAGCAATGGAAGCGATTCGGCATATGCTAGCTTTGCGTGCTTCGGTGATACGAGATGGCAAGCGTCAGGTCATACCGGGTGAGAAACTAGTGCCTGGTGATATTGTGTTTTTGGATGCCGGCGACAAGTTACCCGCTGATCTACGTTTACTCAAGTCACATGGTTTGCAGATTCAGGAGTCCATACTGACTGGCGAATCAGTCGCAGTTGAAAAAGTGATAACCCCCGTTGCGATAGATGCGCCTCTTGGCGATCGTTTCTGTATCGGATTTAGTGGCACTACCGTCACCAGCGGACAAGGTATGGGAATCGTTATCGCTACAGGGGCAAACACTGAAATCGGAAGAATCGGTGGCTTACTCTCCGATGTACAGACACTGGAGACACCCCTGGTATCACAAATGGCGGTTTTTGCGCGATGGCTTACCTTGTTTATTCTAGCCATTTCAGTACTCATGTTGCTGTTCAGTTATTTCGTATTAGATCACGATTTTACCAGTCTGTTTATGGCTGTTGTTGGCATTGCGGTTGCAGCGATTCCTGAAGGCCTGCCCGCAGTGTTAACCATCACTCTGGCTGTAGGTGTAAAGGCTATGGCAAAACGAAATGCTATTGTTCGGCGCCTCCCCGCGATTGAAACCCTGGGCTCCGTCTCTGTTATCTGCTCTGATAAAACAGGTACTCTCACACGTAATGAAATGATGGTCGACACGATTGTAGCGGGGAGTAAGTATTTTACGATTAAAGGGATTGGTTACGCCCCATCAGGCAACATTGAATTAGACAATACTGTTGTTGCAGCACAAGACTATTCCTCATTGCAAGAATTAGGTAGGATAGCCGCACTTTGCAATGATGCGGAACTGATTCGAAAAAACGACGCTTGGACGGGGCACGGCGATCCAATGGAAATCGCGTTATTGGCTCTTGCGTCAAAAACCGGCAATGATGGTGGTGAGACAAGAAATCAATGGACACGCACCGATGTTATTCCCTTTGACAGCAAGCATAAATACATGGCCACGCTTAACCATAACCATGAAAATCATGCGTTCATATTTATCAAGGGTGCACCAGAGACAATACTGTCTATGTGCCATGAACAGCGTGATAGTGGCAACAAAACCCAGCCGCTGGATATTGAATACTGGGAAGAGCAAGCCAATGCCATTGCCTCCCGTGGTCGACGTGTCCTCGCATTTGCTGTAAAAGCCGTGAACCCCGAACATACTGTGCTTGAATATGATGATGTGCAAGACTCACTAATATTACTGGGTTTGGCGGGTTTGATCGACCCGCCGCGCCAGGAAGCTATCGAGTCGATAGTCAAGTGCCATCATGCAGGAATCGATGTAAAGATGATTACGGGTGATCATGCTGTTACTGCATCCGCAATAGGAAAACAACTGGGTTTGCGAAACAATGATAGGGTATTAACCGGACAAGAACTAGATCAGATCGATGATAATCAACTGAAATCTGTCGTCTGTGATATGGGGATCTTCGCACGCACCAGCCCAGAACATAAATTACGCCTGGTGATGGCATTACAGGCGAATGATATGACCGTGGCAATGACCGGGGATGGCGTGAATGATGCACCGGCACTCAAACGCGCCGGGGTTGGCGTAGCCATGGGTAAAACGGGAAGCGAAGCTGCGAAAGAAGCATCTGAAATTATATTGGCAGACGATAATTTTTCTACTATCGTCGCTGCCATAAGAGAGGGTCGAACTGTCTACGACAATATAAAGAAAGTCATCAGCTGGACACTGCCAACCAATGCAGGTGAGGCATTGACGATTATACTTGCATTGCTGCTTGGGTTGAGCTTACCTATCACACCTGTCCAGATCTTATGGATCAACATGATCACTGCCGTTACACTTGGTATCGCATTGGCCTTTGAGCCGACAGAAGAAAACACTATGCAAAGACCGCCAAGGCCACGCAAAGAAGCTCTGCTTAGCGGAGGACTTATTTGGCATATCATACTAGTCGCCGGTCTTTTTCTTGCCGGTGTATTTAGTATGTATGAATACGCCATTGTTAATGGGTATTCCGAAGCTTTAGCGCGAACGATAGCCATGAATACACTGGTTGTTTTAGAAATTTTCCATCTTTTCTTCATCAGAAATATGTACGGACCATCGTTAAACCGCAAAGCTGTTCTTGGTAACCGCTACGTGTGGGCCGCTGTCATTGCAGTTACTTCAGGACAGTTTGCAATTACCTATGTACCATGGCTGCAAGCTATATTTGAAACGCAGGCAATCAGTGTATTTGATGGTTTTTTGATTATTGCAGTGGGTGCGGTGATGTTTTTTATAATAGAAATCGAAAAGCAGATACGGCGGAAATTATTGAAAAAATCGTTTTAACAAGTCACTCCAGCCGACGCTAAAATACGCGCGGCTGAGTTTTACATTCATTTAACCTTTAGTTGATAACCTTAAAAATACAAATTTTTGTAAGGTTTCAATTTAAGTGTTTGAGAACCTGTCGCAATTCATTAGGCAATGTAGCCTCAAACTCATACTTTTGATCTCCAACTTCAAACGAGATGCGGCTCGCATGCAAAAAGAGGCGTTTTGAACCGCAGTGTTTGGCAAAGTAGCGATTTTGCTTTTCCTCTCCATACTTTTCATCCCCGATAATCGGATGACCAAGATATGCCAGCTGGGTACGTATCTGGTGCATGCGTCCGGTGAGGATCTGTATGTCCATCAGGGTTGTATTTTTGTAGTGTTCAACCGGGGTGAAGATACTGGTGGACGATTTGCCGTCCTCGCTCACCTGCACTTTTTGGTTTCTGTCCTGTCTGCGTTCCAGCTTATGGGTGATCCACTGCTCTCCTCCCTGCCACTTTCCTACAACCAGTGCGGTATAGTGTTTTTCTATCTTGTGGGCATCCCTGAACAGGGTATGGAGGTTTTGGAGTATCTCTCTGCTCTTGGCGATAAGGAGTATCCCGCTGGTCTCCATATCGAGACGGTGGGCAAGTTCCAGGTACTCCCGATCGGATCGGAGCTGTCGGAGTATCTCTATAAGTCCGAGCTCTGAGTGACTGCCGCCGTGCACGGCAAGGCCGCCCGGTTTGTTGATGGCGATGAGGTGTTCATCTTCGAAGATGATCGCTTTTTTGACGAGCTTCAGCAGAGAATCCGGTGCTCTCTTTTGGGGTTTTTTCTCCTCCATCTGTACAGGCGGGATGCGTACGATATCATTCTGCTGAAGTTTATACTCGGGCTTGATACGCTTTTTGTTGACCCGCACTTCCCCTTTGCGGATGATGCGGTAGATACGTGTTTTCGGGATGCCTTTGAGGCGGCGGAGCAGGAAATTGTCGATACGCTGGCCCGTTTCGTTGGCAGTAATGGTATGGAAGCTGACTGTTTGGGTCTTTTGGGTTTGCTGCATGGGACAGATTATACCCAAACTAAGGTTGTAAGCTTCATTTGGATATAATCGCGAAAATTTTTTAGCAAAATAATGAAGGATATAACAATGGCAGAACAATTAAATGTTTACTATGACAAAGATTGTGATCTTAGTATCATCAAATCTAAAACTGTTGCAATGATCGGTTTCGGGTCTCAGGGACATGCGCACGCAGAAAACCTGAGAGACTCCGGTGTAGAAGTAGTCATCGGTCTGAGAAAAGGCGGAAGCTCCTGGGATAAAGCGGCAGCTAAAGGTTTTGAAGTACTTACAGTAGAAGAGGCCTCTGCTAAAGGTGACGTTGTTATGATCCTTCTTCCGGATGAAAACCAGAAAGAGATCTATGAAGCACAGATCGAGCCAAACCTCAAAGAGGGTGCAACGATCGCATTCGGTCACGGTTTTGCGATCCACTACGGACGTATCCACCCAAGAGCGGATATCAACGTCATGATGGTTGCGCCAAAAGCACCGGGTCATACAGTTAGAAGCGAGTTTGTAAGAGGCGGTGGTATCCCTGATCTTATCGCAGTAGGTCAAAACCCAAGCGAAAAGACGAAAGATGTAGCACTCTCTTACGCATCAGCGATCGGCGGCGGCAGAACAGGTGTCATCGAGACAACTTTCAAAGATGAGACGGAAACTGACCTTTTCGGTGAGCAGGCAGTGCTTTGCGGTGGTGTATCTGCGTTGATCCAAGCCGGTTTTGAAACATTGACTGAAGCGGGTTATCCACCTGAAATGGCATACTTCGAGTGTCTTCACGAGATGAAACTGATCGTAGACCTTATCTTCGAAGGCGGTATCGCGGACATGAGATACTCTATCTCCAACACAGCGGAGTACGGTGACATGGTATCCGGACCGAGAGTCATCAACGAAGAGTCAAAAGAGGCGATGAGACAAGTACTCAAAGAGATCCAAAACGGTAAATTTGCCAAAGATTTCGTACTTGAAGGCCAGGCGGGTTACCCGAGAATGAATGCAGAGAGAAACAACCTCAAAGAGCATCCGATCGAAAAAACAGGTGAGAGACTGAGAGAGATGATGCCGTGGATCAAGGCGAACAAAATCGTAGACCAGGAAACCAACTAATCTTTTTGGTGATTGCACTGCATCTCTGGGTGATGGGTTTAGTCAGCTACTTGTCGTAGCCTCCTTCGCCCAAACACCCAAATCTACGGCACACTAACCAAAAATCTTAGTTGGTTTGTTATCTGTTAAGCTTCTTTACTCCAAACCTTCCTTGTACTTGCACTCTCTGTGAGAAATCTGCATACAACTTTACAAAAAACAGGCTTTTTGTTGTTCTTTTAAAAAAACTCCTTCGCCCAAACACCCAAATCTACAGAAAAATAACCAAGAATCTTGAGTCAGTCAAATCGTAACACTTTTCAAAATGCTAACAAAAACCTGCAAAATACTTGACATATTCCAAACAATCAAAATATCGTTCACTATTCACTATTCACTATTCACTATTCACTATTCACTATTCACTATTCACTATT
>JBEWPY010000022.1:11692-22542 GCA_047689495.1 Candidatus Sulfurovum profundilacunae
ACTATTCACTATTCACTATTCACTATTCACTATTCACTATTCACTATTCACTATTCACTATTGTCCGCAATCAGTTCTTTTTCGATAAAATATATGAAATCAGAAAATACTGGGGAAATATGGCAAAAGAGACGAAGCGCAGATCATCGAAAACAAAAACTGCCAAAAGAAGAACCTCTGCAAAACGTACAGCAGGCAGAAGAAAAAAGAAGGGAACATTCAAAAAAGACCTGATCATCTTTTTTTCTGTAGTCATGCTGGTTTCCGTGGCGGCATTTGGATATTTTTTAGGGAAAAATAATCTGAGATCAGATAAGAGGGTCAGCAATACCTACAGTGCTGCAGTGCAAGATGAAAACAGAGTGCTTTTAGAAAATTTGGAAAAAATAAAACGAGAAAATGCACTGAAAGAGAAGAGAGAAAGAGATAAAAAAAGAGAAGAAGAGAAGAAACGCAAACAAAAGCAGGCAGAACAGGCGCTTCCTGAAAAACAGAAAGATCTCCCCCAAAGTGAAGCGGTAAACCTGACTGTTCCCTTCGGCCCGACAGGGGTATCCAAAGAGGAAAAAGTATGGCCGAAAAATGAGAAACCGAAGCTGGTGATCATTATCGATGATGTCTCTTCCCGGGCACAACTTGAAAAGATCAAATCATTGGGGTTGCATCTTACGCCGTCGATATTTCCGCCTTACAGGTTTGCTCCTTCGAGTCATACGCTGGCTGAAGGGCTGAAACACTATATGGCCCACCTTCCCATGCAGTCGGGGAAATCATTTGATAAACAGGAAAAAACATTGATGATCACCGATAGCCAGGAAGTGATAGCGGCAAGGATAGGAGAGATACGGAATTTTTTTCCCGCTGCAAGATTTGTGAACAACCATACCGGTTCTGTGTTCACCGGCAACTATCCCGCGATGGATACCCTCTACCGGGCACTTCAAAAAGAGGGGTTTGTCTTTGTGGACAGCCGTACGACTGGCAGTACGAAAGTACCTCAGATCGCAAAGAAACACGGAGATCCTTATTTCGCACGCGATGTATTTATAGACAACCAGCATACGATAGCTTCTATCCACAAGCAGTTGAAGCATGCGGTGAAGGTCGCAAAAAAAAGGGGATATGCCATTGCCATCGGCCACCCGCATCTAGCGACACTGAAGGCGCTTGCAAGTGCCTCAGATATCCTGAAAGAGGTAGAGATGGTTTATATGGATGAACTGTATCAATTAAAGGTTGAGAGATGAGGGGTATCGTAGCGGCAGCAGTGATCGGTTTGCTTTTTTTCGGCCTCTCTTCACTGGTATTTACCTTGCAGCACAGCATACTGATCGCACTGGTAGCATTCCTGGTAGCACTCTGGACCAATGAAGCGCTGCCGCTGGGGGCCGTGTCTATCTTGCCGATTATTCTGTTTCCGGTATTCGGCATCTTGGATATCAACGAGGTGACACCCAACTACTCCAAATCGATCATTTTTCTCTTTTTGGGCGGGTTTATGCTGGCGATCGCCCTGGAGAAGATCAACCTGCACAAATATTTCTCTGCAAAACTATTGAGCTTTTTCCCCAAAACCCCACGCGGTATCATCTATGCACTGGCGACCACCTCTGCCCTGCTCAGTGCGATACTCTCCAACACGACGATCACGCTGATGCTGATGCCTATCGCACTCTTTTTAAGCGACAATATCAAGCTCAAGGTCCGTTTTTTGCTGGGTACGGCATACGGTGCCAGTATCGGAGGCATACTGACCCCCATAGGAACACCGCCGAATCTGATACTGCTTGGTTTTCTCGAAGAACATTCCCTTCCTGCATTGGCTTTTGGAGAGTGGATGATTTTGATGATACCGGTCGTAGGTTTGATGCTGCTTATTCTCCCCTGGTTCCTTTCGCTTGGTGTTGCCGATGAGTGTGTTGCCGGTGTCAGCCAGGATGTTCCTGAGCTTAACAGTGAACAAAGAAGGCTCTACTGGATCATCGGGATTCTTGCTTTTGTACTTGTGTCCAATACGTTTATGAAACAGCTCGTCGGATTTGCACTGGATGAGAAGCTTGTATTGCTGGGGTTCGGGCTTTTGATGTTTGTTCCCCGTATCGGTTTTCTGGAGTGGGAGGATACGCGAAATCTACCGTATGAGATCATCTTCCTGTTCGGTGCGGGGTTCTCTATCGCTACAGCCTTTTCCTCGACAGGCCTGGCCGGAGAGATCGCAACCAAACTGGAATTTATCTCTTCGATCCCTCTGTTCTGGATGTTTGTCTCTGTGGCGCTTTTTGTGACATTTTCTACCGAAGTGACCAGCAATACTGCACTCACTTCGATAGCCATCCCGATCTTTTATGAGTTTGCCAGGGTGATGCCTGAAAATGAAGGGAGACTGCTTTTGATGGTGGCAACGGTTGCGGCCAGCTATGCCTTTATGCTGCCTATCGCCACACCTCCGAATGCGATTATCATGAGTTCGAGGGTGATTCGTATCAAACAGATGGCGGCTATCGGGTTCAAACTCAATTTGATAGGGGCAATGGTGCTGTCTTTGATTGCGTATACGCTCTGGAGAGTGCTGCTGTAATTTCAAAAAATGACAATATGAAAGATTTATCTGCAAGTTCCCGAAGATAGGTTATCCTGTCAAAAAAGGGGTTGGAATGGGACAGAGACTCACAGAGCATATCGCTGCGCTTGAAGCGATGAAGAAGTATCCCGACACACTTTTTTACAAAGGCGATCTGGAGCTTTTGAATCGGCCGAAAGTCTCTATCGTAGGTACGAGAACTCCCTCGAGCTATACCCGGAACTTTACGTATAGGCTCTCTAACGCGTTAGCCAAAAGAGGCGTCTGCATCGTAAGCGGCGCCGCGATGGGGGTCGATGCGATAGCCCATAACGGGGCCGGGGCGAACAATACGATCGCAGTGGCCGCCAACGGGCTTGATATCCGTTATCCTGCGGTGAACAGGGAGTTGATCAAGGCGATCGAATCAGCGGGCTTGCTTTTGAGCCAATTCAATGATGGATTTATGGCAACGGGATGGAGCTTTGTGGTTCGCAATGAACTGGTCGTTGCACTGGGAGATATCCTCGTTGTTGCAGAAGCAGACCTTGAGAGCGGTTCGATGCGCTCTGTAGAGTATGCGCTTAAGATGGATAAAGAGATCTATGTGCTTCCCCATAGACTGGATGAGAGCCCCGGGACCAATATGCTGCTTTTCGAGGGCCAGGCCAGGCCGATCTATAATATAGAGGCTTTTTCTTCACGTTTCGGCAATGCAGTATGTGATGAGGTACCAAAGGATGATTTTTTTTATTTTTGCCAGACCATGCCGAGTTTTGATGAGACGATAGAACGTTTTGGAAACAGGGTGTATGAAGCGGAACTGGAGGGGTTGATTACGATACACAATGGTATCGTAAGACTTGCATGAGGCAGTACTGTGAGCAGGTACATATTGAATTTATTTGGAAAGTTTGGAAAGTTCTTTGATGAGTCCTATATTCTATTATTCCCAGAGCGTTGCCCGTTTTTGAGTAGAGCATTTCCCGTCGATCACACCATCGAGTATAAGCATACCATAGGTGTTGACAACGAGTCTTACTTTGATGTCTGACTAAATCGATTATCGATTTTCCTTGCTCTGTGTTCGGGTAGTGTTTCATCTTCTATCCTTTTTAGGATAGTAAAACAGTGATGGGTTGACAAATGAATAATAGAATAAATAACTATTTATTAATAGATAAAACAATTTATTTGTATTATCTATATAAAATTAGATATATATGCTACAATATTGGTATGAATGTTATGCAACTAAGAAAAGAGATATCTACATCAGTATTTACCCATGAGAAGCTTGAGACGCTATTGTCTGGCTGGGTAAGCAATGTCAATGCCAAAATCTCCTATATGGTTAAAAAAGGAGAACTTGTACGTTTAAAAAAAGGGATATATACTTTTGGAAAAGAGTATCAAAAAGAACCCGTTGACCTGATTACTGCGGCCAATATGCTCTATACCCCTTCTTGTGTCTCCTATGAATATGCATTGTCCTACTATGGACTGATCCCGGAGAGGGTTTATGAAGTGACCTCTGCAACTCTGCACAGTAAAAAGAGTTTTGAGACCCCGATCGGACGCTTTACATACAAGCCGGTACCTTTGCAAGCCTATGCATTGGGTATAGATTGGCTTTATGACAGTAGCAACGGAGGCAAATTGATCGCTACCTCTGAAAAGGCTCTGTGTGACAAGATACGTGCAGATAGAGGAATCGGTAAACTCTCACAAGAAAAGCTCTCTGAGTATCTGATGTATGATCTTCGCATTGATTGGGAGGAAGTGATTGCTTTGGATGCAGCACTTATCTCACAGATTGCTCAGGCATACTGTTCTTCCAACCTGACAAATCTTGCCAAACTCATTGCCAAAAGGAAACAAAATGCCTAAACCGATACACCCTGCCATTGCAAAGATGCTTGAGGGGTATGACCTCTCAACAGCTGAGAAAACCTATGAAGCACTACGAGAAATACTTCAGGAGATCGTACTTCTTGGACTTTACCGCGGAGGGTTTTTTGATCATGCACTTTTTTATGGTGGTACGGCTCTGCGTATCCTCTATGGTCTGGATAGGTTCTCTGAGGACCTTGACTTCTCTTTGATAAAGACCGATCCTGATTTTGACCTGGGTAAATATGAAAATACTGTGGTGGAAACATTGCAGTCATTTGGATTTGATGTATACATTCAGCTTAAAAATAGCACAAGGACGATCAAGTCCGCTTTTCTTAAAGGCAATACAGAGCAACACCTGCTCAACATCGAAGCTCCGGAAGATATTATCCAAAAGTTTGGGGAGGGTAAACTCGTCAAGATCAAAATAGAAGTTGATACCCATCCGCCACTGGATTTCCAAAGAGAGAAGAAGACCCTTTTGACTCCATCCCCGTTTATTCTCCATTCGATGACCCTGCCTTCACTTTTTGCTGGGAAAATGCATGCTATTCTTTGCAGAAGCTGGGTCAGCAGACCAAAAGGACGTGACTGGTACGATCTGGTGTGGTATATCTCCCATGGGTATGAACTGGATTTCAAACATCTTACTGCCAGACTAAGACAAAGCTGTGACTGGCAGGAGAAACAGCAACTTGTTTTACCGGAATCGATCGATCAGGTATATATACAGGATATATTGAAAAAACGTATCGAAGATCTGGACATCAATGCTGCCAAAAGAGACGTGGAAGTATTCATCTCAGATAACAGAGTGTTGGATATATGGAGTAAAGCGTTTTTTATGGATCTTATCGAGAAGATAAGATTCCAGGGCTAAGCTTTGCGCACAGCACACATAAAGAGACAGATAGACAGAATGGGGTTTGGCTGTGATCCGGCAGTGAATTAAATGTTACTGAACCTTCAGCCTGATTTATTTTGAAAGTTCTTTGATGAGCCCTTCAAAGTACTCTTCGGGGATCATCCCTGCCTGTACAAACTGTACATCTCCTTTTGTATCTAATGCCACCATAAAAGGAATACTTCCTTTCCAGTCAGCTCTTGCAGCGATGTAGCTTGTCAGTTTTCTTGCATTGCTTTCTGTTGTGACCGTATAGTTGATCCCTTTTTCAGATACAAAACTTTTCAGTTTGCTTTCACTCATTCCCTGAACTTCTATCGCTACAATGGCTAATTTATCTTGATGTTTTTTTTGCAGATCAATAAGATGAGGAATAGAGGCTATACAGGGAGGACATCGGTGTCCAAAGAACTCTATAAAGACAATTTTCCCTTTCAAGTCAGGGAGTTCCAGCCCATTTGTTGCCCCTTTTGCCTGAATCGTTTTACCGTTGAGATCTTTAAAAGTGAGATCCGGATGTTCTGCCGCTTGCGATATCGCTCCGAGCATAAAAGTGAATAGAAATAACTGTATAAATCTTTTCATAAAAATGACCTTTCAATAAAATAATGGGTTAATTATACAGAAAGAATATGTAATAAATGTGAAGTTCGGGGGTAAAAAGACAAACTTGTTCCAAAAATTGATAAAGAGCATCTATGGGAGGAGGTTTAAGGAATGAAAAATTAAAAATATTTTAAGGAGTCATGAAATCTTACATAGAGGAGGAGTTAAGATCTGATGCTTTCCATAAATGCTCTTATGGTGCAATGTTATCCTTCCAAGGTAAACCGAATACTAATCCTAATCCGTAAATAGAAAAAAGCATTAGCCACAATCATTGCACTCATGGGATTCAAGTAAAATCATCGTTGAACCTACGGGCGGAACTCATACTTTGCTTAAACCCTTTAAGCACAAGCACTGCAGCTACTGCAAATTTTCTATTTCCGTATTTGAGACTAATCATGAAGGATGGCTTAACCAGAGGATGAGTATGATAAGAAAAACAGATTGGATAAAAAGGAGAAAGGATGAATCCTGTTGAAAAAGATATACGTGCAAGGAAGAGTGAGATTATTGCCGAAATGAGAGCGGTCTTTAAAGCCAATATAAAATTTACTGACTGGGATGTCCCTGAAGCAGATGACAGGCTTGCAGGAGAGTTGATCATCAATGTCATGCAGGAGGCAATAGATACGCTCAAAACAGAATTAAAAGAAGGAAAATATGATACCTATTGAGAGATAAGGTTTATACAGAAGAGGATAGGGTTGAAGCAGGGTTGTCCTATAATGGGCTTTTTGAAAATCTGAAAAGGTATTGAATGTATCAAAAAATCTGGTTTGTATGTTTCATTTTGTTTTCATGGGAAAGCATTGTAGCCGGCGGGATCAGGCAGAAAGAGCTCTCTGAAATGGTCGGTCAAATGCTGATGGTGGGTTTTCATGGAACGACAGCAGAAGAGCAGAGTCAAATATGTCGGGATATCAGACAGTATAACCTTGGGGGAGTCATACTGTTTGATTTTAATCCGGTAGACAAAACCAAACCCAAAAATATAGCCAGCAAAACACAGCTTGCCAAACTTACCAAAGCGTTGCAGGCCTGTTCCGGTGACGAAAAGCTTTTGATCGCAGTTGATCAGGAAGGCGGCCGTGTTCAAAGGCTGAAAAGCAGGTATGGCTTTTACGGGAAATACCCCAAAGCCAAAGATATGGGCAGCATGAGTGATGCTCAGATCAGATCAACGTATCTTAAAATGAGCAAAGAGCTTAAAAGTGTGGGGATCAACTACGATCTTGCCCCTGTTGTAGACCTGTCGCTCAATCCCCAAAACCATGTGATAAACGGTCTTGGAAGAGCATTCGGCAAAGATCCTGAAAAAGTCGCCAAAATCTCTTCACTGTTTATCAGTGCGATGCACCATAACGGTGTACTTACCTCTCTCAAACACTTTCCCGGCCACGGATCATCTTTGGGTGATACGCATAAGGGGTTTGTGGATGTAACAAACCTTTGGCAGGAAAGCGAACTGGAACCCTACAGACTCCTCAAAGATAAAGCGGATACGGTAATGGTGGCACATGTATTCAATAAAAAACTGGATACCAAGTACCCCGCAAGCCTCTCTTTTGAGACAGTGACGAGAAAACTGAGATGGCATCTTGGGTATCACGGTGTCGTGATCACCGACGATCTGCAAATGGGGGCGATCTCCGAAAAGTACGGCCTGAAAAATACGCTGAAACTGGCGATCAATGCAGGGGATGATATCCTGCTTTTTGGCAACCAGCTTGATCCTAAAAAGATAGTAAGTACCAAAAAACTGGTTGATACAGTCATGGGTCTTGTGAAAAACGGGGACGTTAAAGAAGAAGATATCATCAAAGCGTATAAGAGGATACAACGCCTTAAAAAGAGATTGAGATGATACCCGAGATAATAGTTGCAATGAGAGCAGGGAACAGAGGGAATAAGCAATGACGGCTCTCTACAGAACGATACAGGTTTTCACACTGCTTTTTTTCATGATAGTGTTATCCGCGTGTGCTGCAAAATCAAGGATATATGAAGCCCCCTCACAAAAAAAATATACGCTGGCTGCTATTCCCGGTTATCATAATATCCGGTACTGGGGCGACCGGACTTCAGGGAAAGTAGATGAGACGATAGAGAGACTTAAAGCCAACAAGTCGATACATCAACGGGTGGATGTCCTTGCGCTTTCGGGCGGTGCAGAAGACGGAGCATATGGCGCAGGTTTCCTCAAAGGATGGAGCGAGCGCGGAAACAGGCCGGAATTTACCCTTGTAACAGGTATTTCCACGGGAGCATTGATCGCGCCGTTTGCCTTTTTGGGGCCTAAGTATGATGATGTGATCAAACGCCTTTATACCGAAACTTCCCGGAATAAGATCTTTTTGCTGACTCCTTTTACTGTACTTTTCGGCGGATCTGCGGTGGCAGATACTGCACCGCTTAGAAAGATACTCAGAGAGGAGATCGATGCGGCATTTGTCGCAAAGCTGGCAAAAGAGAGCAGGAAAGGCCGTATATTGCATATCGGTACGACAAATCTTGATGCACAGCGTCCGGTGGTATGGGATATTACCAGGATTGCGCAGAGCGGCCGTGACGATGCCCCGGGACTGATACGCAATATTATGCTTGCTTCTGCCTCTATCCCCGGGGCATTCCCTCCTGTATTGATCGATGTGAATATAGACGGAAAACGGTATCAGGAACTGCATGTCGATGGCGGAGTAACACGGCAGATCTTTGTCTATCCGAATGATCTTAATGTTCGCCGTTTTCAGAGAAAGCTTCATATCCACCCCCAAAAAACTTTTTGGCTTATTCGAAATACCAAGATCGCTCCCGAATATTCGGCCGTTTCGCTTTCGGTCAGCGATATCGCTGAGCGTTCATTCAATACGCTGATCAAGTACCAGGGACGCGGAGACCTCTATAATATCGAAGCCTTATCGAGAAGGGATGGTTTTGATCTCTATATTACCAATGTACCTTCAGATTTTCGCATGGTTCCCAAGGAGATGTTCGATCGGGAATATATGAATATACTCTACCGAATAGGATATAACAAAGCCCGCTCAAATGGCGCCTGGAAAAGGAAAATAAATTAAAATACATGCTTAAAAAAAGGTAAAGAAAATTATGATATTATTTTGACTGACCGTCGGTCAATCAAAGGAAACGTATGGCAATTATCGTTAATAAAGAAGAAAAACGAAGAAATATTGCCCTTTCATGCCAGTCATTACTGCTTGAGCACGGGATCAACAGGCTTACCATCTCACAGATCGCTAAAGTAGCAGGTATCGGAAAAGGTACAGTCTATGAATATTTTCAAAATAAAGAGGATATCGTCTTTGAGATCATCACACTCTTTATCGCCGAACATGAAGAAGAGTTTTATCAAAAAGTTACGCAGGCAGACTCTACCAAAGAGAAGATCTACCATTTTTTAAACCTGCTCTATATCGATGAAGAGACAAACAAGCATTTATCTTTGTACCGTGAGTTCATCGCGATCTCTTTGATGGATGCTACACCGGAAATGAAGAGATTCAGCCAAACATGCCAAAACAAATTTACGGAAATATTAGAAACAATATTTGACGAAGCCATAAACAAGAAAGAAATCGTACCCGAAGCACGCGACCTGACCCTGCCCTTCATCTCTTTTCAAAGGGGCTGGTAGTCGATACGCATATGCTGCATACGGAGGCACAAAGTGAGATATCGCGTTTTGTAGAGACACTGTTTACATTGATTGAAAGAAAGGAGAGGAGATGAGAATCGTATGGATGGCACTGCTTCCGCTCTGGGTGATGGCTCAGGAGTATGGGCTGAAAACACTGATAGCACATGCGCATCAGAGCAACCCGATGATCAAATCAGTACAGCTTAAGGCAGAAGCAAAGTCCAAGGAGCTGGAGGCTGCAGAAAGTGCATTTTGGCCTACGCTTGATATCGGGGGAAGTTACAGCAGGGTCAATCCGAACTCTCTTGTAAACCCGTGCGAAGTGACAAGCGGGTATGCGACACTCCGTATGGAGTTGTATGACGGAGGCAGGAAAAGTGCATTCAAACGTGCCAAGGGATTTGAATACACTGCTTCACGTTTAGAGCAAGAGGCTTTTGTCAAAAACCTCTCATTGAGGATTATCGACCACTACTATACCGTCCGAAAACTTCAAGCGATGCTCACAGCACTGTATGGACAATCCAAAGAGCTCAAAGCACAGCTTGACCGTATCAGGAAGTTTAATGCAGCAGGTCTTGCGACCAAAGAGGAGATAGATAAACTGGCAGCAGTCTATGAAAACAACCGTTATACGATAGAGAGTACGAAACTGGCGCTTGAGACAAGACTGGAAAACTTGCGCCTGGAAAGCGGACTTCCGGTAAGCGGCCTTAAGAAAAATCTATTTAAAACACCGCACGATATCACCTTTGAGCCTTATGAGAACAGCAAGATACTGGGAGCCACAGCCAATGTAATGGATGAAAATGCAAAAGCGGTCAATGCGGGGTATCTACCCCAAATCACGATACAGGATACCTATAGCAGATCTGATTATGATGATCTGGCCTCATTCCAAGGCTTAGATCCAAGCTCTATGTTATTGGATCACCAAAACCAGATGAGCGTGTCAGTGAGTATGCGCCTTTTTGATCATGGCAAAATAAGCAGGGAGAAAGAAGCACTTCAGTATCAGAAACTGGTACTGGAGTCCGAACGGGCATACCGTATCGATGAACAGAAGATGCAGTTCAGGCTTTCTCAAAAAAACCTGCAAACGATCCGTGCAAAACTCAAAAGTGCACGCAGTGAACTTACTTCTGCCCAAAGTACCTATCGTGCGATCGTCAAGAAGTTTGAAAACGGTCTGGTAGACAATATCGCTTACCTTGATGCACTCA
>JBEWPY010000023.1:0-13803 GCA_047689495.1 Candidatus Sulfurovum profundilacunae
TCAAAGAGATGGTCAAGAATGAAGAGACCGGTGAAGAGGAAGAGGTAAGCAAAAAAGTCAATGAAATGGTCGAAAAAGAGATCGAAGTCGAGAAGAACGGGCTGATCGACCTTCTTGGCGGAGACTCTGTAAAATTCCCTGAAACATTTGCGAAGATGATGAAGAAAAAAGAGTCATTCTCCATGATGGTGGGTGAAGATCTCTACTTCCATGAAAAAGCTGAAAATATCGCCAGGCTTATTGCGCTGATCGAAGCGACAACAAGTATCGATGTAGTGATGACACCGCCTAAGTCAAACGCACTTGGTGTTGCGCTCATCTGTGATCTTGATGAGGAAGCAGCAGGCTATACGGTCGGGTACAATGAAAACGGAGACTTCAGACTTTCTGCCCTGGGTAACGGCGATCTTGATATGCCTGCAATGAACCAGCAGGAGGGTACCTTCACAAATATGTCAAAAAGAGTGGTTCCGACCAATGCCGCGCTTTCCTACGGCGGGTATGAGTTGAATGACTTGATGAAAGTACTTGAAGGTGCACCGGAGCATACCATTGACTGGACGGTACAGCTTCCCGAATCAAAAGGCTTTAGAGCCGTTGAGTTTGATGCACTGCCAAATGAGTACTTTAATGACGGAAGCGAGAACCGCGGGTACCTTCTGGACGTTACAGTGACTGAAGCGGAGCTTCCAAATGTTGAGAAGTTCGATGAATCAGCAGTACTGGAGGGTGAGATCGCTTACAGATGTAATCCTGGCAGACAGTTCAGTGACTTTACGGATAAGTCCCACGAGATCTTTGAAGCATTCGGCCTCTATGCCAGCCCGGCTAAAGCCGAAACGCTTGGTGAGAGAGTGGAAGTAGTGTTTGAGAACGGAAGTATCGTCCTTGATGTGATCGAAGATGGGAAGATTGAAGGGGATATCGTCAAGGTCTCTGATTTCAGAGCATCAGAGGGAGTATACGATCTTTTCGATGGATCAAGATACAAAAACGTAACAATTAAGAAGGTGTAAGAGATGGAAACAACAGTTATAGAACAACTGCCTGAGGTAACGGCAGCGGGTGTCGTGATCAAAGCGATCATCATTCTTGCTATTATCTCAGCAGTAGCAGGTTTTGGTACGTTCATTGAGAGAAAGATACTCGCATTTATGCAGCGCCGTCTTGGACCGATGCACGTAGGGCCGTACGGATTGCTGCAGATTGCGGCAGACGGTATCAAACTTTTCACGAAAGAGGATATCGTCCCGCAACATGCAAACTCATTGATCTTTAAGGTAGCGCCTGTGATCACGGCAGCTACCGCCTTTATTGCCCTCGCCGGCGTACCGGTATTTCCTGATTTTATGATCCCGGAGTTTGTACCGGTACTTGGAGGTGTGTTTGTTCCGTCGATCGCTTCTGATGTAAATGTCGGTATCCTTTTTGTCATCGGTATGATGGCAGCAGGGCTTTACGGCCCGCTCCTGGCAGGTATGGCCCAGGCAAACAAATGGGGTATCATCGGTGCAGCGAGAACAGCGATCCAGTTTCTCTCTTACGAAGTGGTAACAGGCCTTTCGCTTCTTGCGCCGATCATGCTTGTGGGTTCACTTTCACTGATAGACTTCAATGAAGCACAGTCAGGAGGATTCACCTCATGGTTTATCTGGCAGCAGCCGGTAGCGTTTTTGCTTTTCCTGATCGCAGGGTTTGCCGAGACAAACAGAACACCGTTCGATCTTCTTGAGCATGAAGCAGAAATTATCTCAGGGTATGCAACGGAGTATTCAGGAATGAGATGGGGTATGTTCTTTATCGGTGAGTATGCGAATATGATTACGATCTCCATCCTTGCTGCAGTTATTTTCCTTGGAGGATACAATGATCTAGGATTTATCGCCGGCTGGTTCATAATCATCCTGAAGGTTGCATTTTTCTTCTTCTTGATGTTATGGGTAAGGGCATCCTGGCCGCATGTAAGACCGGATCAGCTTATGTGGTTATGTTGGAAAGTTTTGATGCCGATTGCAATGATCAATGTGGTTATCACCGGTATAGTGATAATGATTTAAGGGAGTAGGTATGAGTTTAGAACAATTTAAAAATAGAAATGTAGGAACACAGGAGTATCGGGTACTTGATTTGCAGGAGTCTCCAAAGACACCGATGGCAAAGTTTGCCCAGGTAGTAAAAAGAACATTCAACGGAGAACTTTTTGTCGGTCTCTATATTACGATGAGAGCGATGATCAAAGCACTCTTTGCAAAGGATATGCATGTAGTGAAGTATCCGTTTGAAAAACTTCCTATCTCGCCAAGATACAGAGCGATCCATGAGATGCTCAGACTTCTTGAGAGCGGCCACTACAGATGTATCGGGTGCGGACTTTGTGAAAAAATATGTATTTCCAACTGTATTACGATGGATACAAGATATGATGAGAACCAGCGTAAAGAGGTAAGCGAATACACGATCAATTTCGGCCGTTGTATCTTCTGCGGATATTGTGCAGAGGTGTGTCCGGAACTGGCGATCGTACATGGTTCGAGATATGAAACCGCATCTGAACAGAGAGCAAGTTTTTCTCTCTTTGAAGATATGCTGACTCCGATCGACAATCTGAGCCTGCAGCAGGAGTATGACGGATTTGGTGCGGTGTCTCCGAATGCAGATGAAAATATCAAGAAAACGCCACTGGCGTATTAAGGAGGAGGTAGTTATGGAAAACTTTTTGGCATCACTGTTTACAGTAGAGGGGTTTGCTTTTTACCTCTTTTCGATTTTAACGATCATCCTGTTCTGGATTACGGTAATGAGTAACAACGTACTCTATGCGATGACGGCGCTTGCGTCGGGCATGGTACTGATTTCCGGATTCTTTTTTATTCTTGGAGCAGACTTTCTCGGTGTGGTTCAGCTGATCGTTTATGTGGGTGCGATTATGGCACTTTACTCATTTGCGATGATGTTCTTTGATGCAACCAGGGAGATCAAAGAGAAGAACACGAGCAACCGGATAGTTTTTGTACTCGGCGGCCTGAGTGCACTGGTCCTTGTATTGATGTTCGCTGCACCGATCCACTCTGAGAGCATCCAGGCACTCTATCCTATGCATGAGGGTGTAGGGAGTGCCCAGGATGTCGGTATCGTACTTTTTACAAAATATCTTGTTCCGTTTGAAGTTGCTGCATTAATGCTGCTTGTTGCGATGATCGCAGGCATTATTTTGGCAGGGAAGAAGATGGATCAATCTCTTACCGAAGTAGTGGAAGAAGACTTAGAAGATGAAATCATGACACAAAAGGATGAGAAATGATAGGTTTATCACACTATCTTGTCGTATCGGCAATTCTATTCTCTATAGGGTTGATCGGAGTGTTACGAAGAAGAAACCTATTGATGCTCTTCTTCGCAACAGAGGTTATGCTTAATGCAGTCAATATTGCATTTGCAGCAATTTCACACTACTACAATGATCTTACCGGTCAAATGTTCGCGTTCTTCGTGATCGCGATTGCTGCCTCAGAGGTAGCGGTCGGACTTGGTATCCTGATCGTATTGTATAAAAAACATGGAAGTCTTGATCTTGACGATCTTGCGACTATGAAGGGGTAACGATGGAAAATTTAGTATATATAGCACTCTTTGCACCGCTAATCTCTTCGCTCTTTGCGGGGATGTTCGCGATGACTCCAAGAAAAATGTTTGTCGGAATGATATCATCAGCGCTTCTCTTTATCTCATTTGTTGCCTCAGCAACACTTTTGGTATATGTGATGAGCAGTGGAGAGACTATTTCGGTGACAATGATGCAGTGGATCGGGATGGGAGACCTTTACATTCCATTCGGTTTCCTTGCTGACCAGGTAACTGTATCGATGATGACGATGGTGACATTGATCTCGACGATTGTACATATCTACTCGATCGGGTATATGGATCATGACAAGTCGTTCAACAGATTCTTCTCGTATCTTTCAGCTTTCGTATTCTCAATGATGGTACTAGTGATGAGTGACAACTTTGCAGGCCTGTTTATCGGTTGGGAAGGGGTTGGTGTCTGTTCATGGCTGCTGATCGGTTTCTGGTACCATAAACCGGACCAGTCAAGAGAAGAGAATCCTTCGATCTCTCCCTCATGGGCAGCGAATGAGGCATTCATTATGAACCGTATTGCTGACCTCGGTATGCTGGTTGGTATCTTTATTATCTATTGGAATGTAGGTTCGCTTCAGTATGAAACAGTCTTTGCAGCGCTTCCGAATCTGGACCAGTGGATCCTGAACGGTGCAGCGCTTGCACTCTTTATCGGCGCGATGGGCAAATCGGCTCAGTTCCCGCTTCATACATGGCTTACGGATGCGATGGAAGGTCCTACACCGGTATCGGCATTGATCCACGCTGCTACGATGGTAACGGCAGGGGTATTCCTGGTGATCAGGGCGAACCCGCTGTTTTCTGTCACACCTGAAGTCAGTTATTTCATCGCTTCCATCGGTACGTTTGTCGCATTCTTTGCTGCATCTATGGCATTGGTGAACAGAGACCTCAAGCGGATCATTGCTTTTTCGACGCTTTCACAGCTTGGTTATATGTTTGCTGCGGCCGGTCTGGGTGCCTACTGGATCGCCCTTTTCCACCTTATCGCACACGCATTCTTCAAAGCGCTTCTTTTCCTTGGTGCCGGTAACGTCATGCATGCAATGAATGATGAGCTTGATATCTTTAAGATGGGTGGGCTGAAAAAAGTGATGAGACCTACCTATATCTATATGGGGCTTGCTTCATTGACGTTAGCAGGGATCCCGCCTTTGGCCGGATTCTTCTCCAAAGATGCCATTATTGAGACGGCATACAATGAAGGGACCTTTATTCTTTGGCTCATCCTGGTCGTCACTGCGGGAATGACAGCATTCTACAGCTTCAGACAGGTATTCCTGACCTTCCATGGAAAAGAGAGGTTTGATCAGAACGAGATCCACCCTCATGAGATGTATAAATTTGTATTGATCGCGATGTCTCCGCTTGCCATACTGGCAGTGATTGCCGGTTTCTTCAAAGGAGGATTTGAAACGTTTGTAACAAAGCTTCTTCCGGCTTACCATATGAGTGAGCATACACACCACATGGTATGGGTCCTCACTGCGATTGTTATGGCATTTGCGATCGGCGGTATTTTGATCGCTTACAAAAAATATAATGCCGGCCTTGAACGAGATGAAAAGCTCGAGAGCAGTTTTATCTATAAGCTTCTTGCAAACCAGTACTATATCCCTAAATTTTATGAAGAGTTTATCACTAAGCCGTATGCGATGATCTCTGAGAAGATGTGGAAAGAGGTAGACTTGAAAGTAGTAGACAGAACGGTTGACGGGATTGCACATTTCCTTTATAAGAGCGGGGATGTCAGTAGACGGATGCAGTCAGGTAACCTTTCACACTACCTCAATTGGATGGCTGTAGGTGCGGTTATATTACTGTTAGCTGCAGCAATCGCGGCGATGATAGGTTAAGGAGTAGATAGATGGATTATATTTTAAGTATTTTGGTGTTTTTCCCGGCAGTTGCAGGATTGCTGGGGTTTGTGATAGATAAGGAGAGTGCCAGAGCTTACGGTATCACCGTAGCTGCGATAGAGTTCTTCCTCTCTTTGTGGTTGTGGTTTAGTTTTGACGGCTCAAATGCCGGGATGCAGTTTATTGAACTGATGCCGCTTATCCCGGATTTTGGTGTGAATTACTACCTTGGGGTTGACGGTATCTCTCTCTTTATCATATTGATGGCAACGCTGATGACATTGATCGGTATTATGAGCCTGAGCGTGAAAGAGAATATCAAGAACATGATCATTACGCTTCTCTTCCTGGAGATGACGATGGTGGGTGTATTCGTTGCACTCGATGCGATCATCTTCTATCTCTTCTGGGAACTTTCTCTTGTACCGATGCTCTATATCATCGGTGCATGGGGCGGTTCTCTCAGGGTTTATGCTGCGGTGAAGTTTTTCCTGTATACCTTTTCAGGGTCGTTGATCATGTTGGTGGGTATGCTATTCATGGCTTATACTTATCACAGCCTTACGGGCGTGTGGAGCTTTGCACTGACTGACTGGTATGCACTGGTACTTCCTGTCAGCTACCAGATGTGGCTTTTTGCCGCATTCTTTATCGGCTTTGCGATCAAAGTGCCGATGTTCCCGTTCCATACATGGCTTCCGTATGCGCACGGACAGGCTCCGACGATCGGTTCGGTGATCCTGGCAGCAGTCCTGCTTAAGATGGGTACCTACGGATTTGTGAGATTTTCGCTTCCGATGTTCCCGGATGCGGCAGTCCTCTGGATCACTCCGATCGCCATACTTGCGATCATCATGATCATCTATACGGCCATGGTGGCATACGCACAAAAAGATATGAAACAGGTGATCGCCTACTCATCGGTCTCCCATATGGGTATTATCATGATCGGTGTCTTTGCGATGAATGCAGAAGGGATCGGAGGTTCTGTCTTCCAGATGCTTTCACACGGTATCGTCTCAGGGGCGCTGTTCATGCTTGTAGGCGTGATCTATGACAGAAGACATACGAAAATGATGGATGAGTTCGGCGGATTGGCTTCGGTCATGCCCAGGTTTGCATTGATCTTCGGCGTCATGCTGATGGCTTCGGTAGGGCTGCCGCTTACGATCGGCTTTGTCGGCGAGTTCCTTGTACTTGTAGGGTTCTACCAGGTTTCACCGATCATGACGGTCCTGGCGGGAACATCGATCATTATCGGTTCTGTGTACATGCTTACGCTCTTTAAAAAGAGTTTCTTCGGAGCAGTAACAAAAGAGGAGAACAGGAACCTTGAAGATCTGAATGGAAAAGAGACCTGGTCATTGATTCCTTTGGTAGCGATTGTGATCTGGCTGGGTATCTATCCAAAGCCGATTCTTGATCCGATCGACAACTCTGTGAAAGCGATGTTGAACTTTATGGACCGAAAAGCGATTACGCCAGAGGCAAAAGATATGATGCATGTAGCGAAATCAACGAAGGAGGCAAAATAATGTTAGAGCCTATTAATGTGAGTTTAGAAAGTCTAAACCTTATCACGCTTGCACCGATGCTTATCGCGATTGCAGGCGGTTTGATTATTTTGTGTATCGATCTGTTTAAAGAGAACCTTCACAAGTCTCTTTATGTGATGCTGACAGTCCTTGTATTGTTGATTGACCTTGGTGCAACACTGGGCCTTAATATCAATGAGCGCGGGTTCTTTGATGTGATATTGATCGATGGGATTTCGATCGTTTCCCAACTCCTGCTGATTGTCGGTTCTATTGTATTTATCCCGTTGGCACTGAGTTCAAGACGATTCCATGAATACTCATACCCTGAGTTCTTTGCGCTCTTCCTGTTCATGGTCGCAGGATTCCAGTTCATGGTTGCTTCAGACAACCTGATCTTGATCTTTGTCGGCCTTGAGACTGCATCGCTTGCACTCTGTACATTGATCGCGCTTCATAACAGATACAACTCATACGAAGCAGCAGTGAAGTACTTCACGATGGGCGCAATGGCTGCAGGTTTCTTCGCGCTGGGTTCGGCGATGATCTACGGGCTGACCGGGTCGATCGAGATCTATAAGGTAGCGGAAGTCCTGGCAACGCGTGTAAACGAAACAGGCTTGATGATCGCAATCTTCGGCGGTTTTGTACTGCTTATGGTTGCACTGGCGTTCAAGCTTTCACTCTATCCGTTCCATACTTGGGCACCGGACGTTTATGAAGGAGCATCTGCAGCATTGGTCGGATATATGTCTGTGGTTCCGAAAGTGGCCGCTTTCGTTGTAGCTATCAGAATCTTCGGAATGTATATTGACCTGGGTATCGAGTGGGTAAGAACAACGATACTTGTCATCTCGGTACTTACCATGACTTTGTCAAATGTTATGGCACTTGTGCAGGAAGATGTGAAGCGTATGCTTGCCTACTCATCGATCTCTCATGCCGGTTTCATTATGGCGGCACTGGCGCTGGATACAACGGAAGGCAATACGAGTATCTTCTTATATTATGCGCTCTTTATGTTCACGAACCTTGGTGCGTTCTCAATGCTATGGATCTCCCGTCACAAAGTAAGAAGATTTAACAACAGGTACGATCACCCGTATGAGAAGTTTGCCGGGTTTATCAAGATCATGCCGATAGGCGCTGTGATCATGGCGCTCTTTATGCTTTCACTTGCAGGTGTACCTCCTTTCTCGGTATTCTGGGGTAAGATCTATGTGATGCAGGCAGCAGTCAATGCTGGATATGTCTGGCTGGCGATCGTGATGGGTATCAACTCTGCGATCGCAGCGTATTATTACCTGAAGCTGATCGTTTATATGTTCCTGAAAGATCCTGTAAAAGATGTCGATACGATCTACTATAACCTTTCAAGACCTCTGATGGCGATCATCGGGTTTGCGACGGTTGCAACCGTAGGAGCGATCTTCTACATCCAGCCGCTTATCTCATACCTCTACTATATGATCAGTGCGAGCGGATATTAACACAGGTGTCAATATGGGCGGACACAACGATCCGCCCCTACATAATATAATTTTGTTTATTCCGTAGGGGTCGATCTCTGTGTCGACCCGTGGATGTTAAATTATTTTTATTCACACAATAATCGCTTCAATTCTCCCACACTGCCTTTTATGACACCTTCAAACTGTGAGTTGTTGAACGTGGTCTGCCTTTTGGCAAGTCTTGCGGTATTGGTCGTGATCTTTTCAGCAAGCGTTTTTTTATCATATACCCCGTCAAGATATGCCAGGGTCTCTTTTATCCCTATGGACTTCATACAGTTGGGTGCTCTGGTATATCTCTTTTCCAGCATGCATACTTCGTCGATCAGCCCTTCTGTGAGCATCAGTCTTGTTCTCAGTGCAATGCGTCGGCGCAGCTCCTCTCTATCCATAATAATCTGATAGACCGGCAATGCTCCCTCAATGAGGGGGAGGGGAGGGTTGGCATTGAAATATGCCGTAGGGGTGAGACCTGTTTCAAAATAGAGATTGAGTGCTTTTTCGATACGGTAGCGGTCACTTTTTGCGATCTGCTTCATATGGTCCGGATCTATTTTTTCAAGCATCTCATAGCTTTTTTGAAGATCTTTGAGTGATTCTTTCGTATGAGAAAGGGTCTCTTCCGACATAGCCGGAAGTTCGCTTATGCCGTCCATAAGCATCTTCAGATAGAAGCTTGTCCCGCCTACGATAATAAGATTTTTTTTATCTGTCAGCGCCTCTTGCTTTACCTTCTGATAGAGCCGGATAAAAGTGGTCACGTCAAATGGCTCGTCAGGGCAGAGGTGATCCATGCCGAAGTGCCTGATGCCGCCTCTCTCTTCCCGTGTCGGTTTGGCCGATACGATATCGACCTCTTTGTAGATAGCGAGCGAATCCAGAGAAAGGATATAGGCATCCGTTTTTTGAGCCAGCTCTATAGAGAGAGCTGTTTTTCCTGAAGCGGTAGGCCCGATAAGTGCCAATTGTTTGATAGTTTCATTCATAGACGTAATCATACCATAACCCCAAAAAGGGTAAAATATCACCACAATGACCAAATACCTCAAACTTTAAAAGAACAAGAAGAGGTAAGATGTGAGTGAAAAAATATGCAGGACTGGCCGTAGTCAATTCAAGGTGATAAAGCAAACAGTTATGAGGTAACTATGGGATTGTTAGACAAAGAGAATCGCTTTAATATCGCGAACCTGGTCACATTTGCCAATATTGCGTTGGGAGTGGTCGCTATCTACTTTATTGTAAAGGGTGACTTTTTTATCGCCATTGTACTGGCATGGATAGCCGGGGCATGTGATATCGCTGACGGCAAACTGGCACGCAGATACGGGCTCTCTACCGAGTTCGGTGTACAGCTGGACAGTTTTGCCGATTTTCTCTCTTTTGTGGTGATGCCCTCGTTTCTTCTTTTTTATGCACTTGGTTCCGGCATTACCTCGACATTCCAGGAGATCATTGTAGGGGTCGTGTTTATCCTTTATATCATTATGGGGCTGCGAAGGCTGGTGGAGTTCAATCTCAAAACGGGTGC
The DNA here is from genome assembly GCA_047689495.1 of Candidatus Sulfurovum profundilacunae. Taxonomy (GTDB): domain Bacteria; phylum Campylobacterota; class Campylobacteria; order Campylobacterales; family Sulfurovaceae; genus Sulfurovum; species Sulfurovum profundilacunae. Next base: position 10,079 of record JBEWPY010000023.1, read on the forward strand.
CGGTGAGGTTGAAAAGTTCTTTGAAGGGGTACCGACACCACTGGGCGCGATCCTGTTGTGGATCTTATATCTTATATACAGTTACGGTGTGGTCGAAAATGTCTATGTGATCACACTCTTGGTAGCAGTCATCGCCTGGTCACTCAATTCCAGGATCAAAATCCCGCACCCGTGAATAATTAATAGTTAATAATTAATAGTTAATAGTTTTGGTATGCTTTTCTGTGAAAAGCGTTTGTTGAAAAGGTACAGAGAAAGAGGAGTGGCAGTAAGTGAATATTAAAAAAGTGATCAATGATTTTTCTGAGCTGGTGATGTTCAAGCACTCGGTATTTTCTCTGCCGTTTATCTTTATAGCGATGCTGGTTGCAGCAGACGGCTGGTTTGGATGGAGGCTCTTGATCCTGGGCTCTCTGGCAGCGGTAAGCGCCAGAAACTTTGCGATGGGGGTAAACCGTTACCTGGACAGGGATATCGATCAGCTGAACCCGCGCACAATGAACAGACCGTCGGTTGACGGAAGGGTTTCGGAAAAACAGATGGTGTGGTTCATCGGCCTGAATGCGTTGGCATTTGTGGCGATAGCCGCTTTGATCAACACGGTTGCCCTCTCTCTTTCGATACCGATCCTGGCGGTCCTGGCCGCCTATACGCTCTTTAAACGTTTTTCTCCGTCTGCACATCTGGTGCTCGGCATCAGCCTGGGGCTGGCGCCGATCGCAGGAGAAGTGGCAGTATCGGCGACGGTGAGTCAGTGGTCCATAGAGCTTGCTCTGGGAGTGATGTTCTGGGTTGCGGGATTTGACCTTCTCTATTCGCTGCAGGATATGGAGTTTGATAAAGCGCAGGGGCTGCACTCCGTCCCGTCTGTTTTCGGTGCCCGTAAGACGATGTGGATCGCAAGGGTATTTCACGGCTTGACGGTGATCTTCTGGTTCTGGTTCGTGATACATGCGGAGCTGGGGTTGTTTGCGATGCTGGCAGTCCTTTTCTCTGCGGGGATGCTGGCCTTTGAACACTATATCGTCAGCAAAGACTTCTCCAGGATCGATAAGGCATTTTTTACCGTCAACGGGTATCTTGGATTTCTGTTTTTGCTATTCATTATCCTTGAGGTGAGTTAATTGACAGTGCTGGATTATATCGTTTTGGGATGGCTTGTCATATCCGCCATCTTGTTGTTTGGGGTTGTAAGGAAGAACAGGGTGCAGAAAGCAGAGAATGAAAAACTCAAAGAGAGACTGGAAGCAAAAGAGATGACGATACAGGACCTGGAGGCTTTAAATGTTGCATCCGAAGAGATGACAGAAGAGCTGTCGGTCACTGAGGCAGTGATGGCAGGCATTGATGCCGGATTGAGCAGAGAAGAGGTATCGCAAAACCTGGGTATCCCGGTCAACAGAATCGAACTGATCATCAAATTTGATAAGATCAGGAAAGCGCAGACCCATGTATCATAGTTCATGGACGGATATACTCACCGAAGCCTGCAAAGCGTTGTCCTCGGATTATCAAAAGTTTTTGGAGACCGACAAAGCGTACTTTCCCGCAAAAGGGCACTACTTCAATGCCTTCAAGACACTGCCGAGGCAGAAAGTCAGGTATATCCTTTTCGGGCAGGATCCCTATCCCAGAAAAGAGAGTGCGGTCGGGTATGCCTTTATCGACGGGAAGGCAAAGAACATCTTTTCGGAAAAAGGGTTGAGCAAAGAGGTCAACAGGGCGACAAGCCTGAGAAACTTTATCAAGATGCTGCTGGTTGCAGAGGGAAAACTCGACCTGGCAGATACGGGCCAGGCAAAGATCGCAGAGCTCGGTAAAGAGAGTTATATCTCGACCATCGACGAACTGCGCAGAAATTTCGAGAGAAGCGGCGTTCTGCTGCTCAATACGGCGCTGGTCTTTACGGACAAAAAAGCGTCGGCCGGACACATCAAAGCATGGCGGCCTTTTGTCCAAACCCTGCTCAAAGCGCTTGAAGAAGACGCTCCGACGCTGATACTCTTCGGCATGCACGCCAAAGCATTGAAACGATCGTTTGACCTGCGGAAATTCACAACCCTGGAGATGGAGCACCCCTACAACACCTCCTTCATCGCCAACAAAAATGCCCGGGAGCTTTTCGGCCCGATGCACCTACTTGTCAAATAAAGAATTTTATGGTAATATTCCATCCTCTTTATGAGAATGTGCGACCATAGCTCAGCTGGATAGAGCATCGGTTTGCGGTACCGAAGGTCTCAGGTTCGAATCCTGATGGTCGTACCACTTTTTGTCTTATTTGTACGCATATTTCACGTGTCTGCATTTGACGTACTGGGTGTACGCCGCATTTAGAGCACGTAAAATCTACGAACAAATAAAACAAAACAGTTCTTAAAGAGATTAGAAATAAAAGTTTCTTAAAACTAAGCAAGGCTTAAGTTTAGGCAGCTATAATTTCATCCACTTCAACAGATGGCTCTGTAGCTCAGTCGGTAGAGCAAAGGATTGAAAATCCTTGTGTCGGCGGTTCGATTCCGTCCCGCGCCACCACTTGAAACCTTCAAAAATCAACAAAACCGTTTACTTTTCTTAAATAATGAACACTATTTCTTAAAATCAGACGCTTTTAGTCATCGGATTTTCACCTTGATATACTTTTAAACCCCCTAAACACGGGGCTTCAAGCATGATATTAATGATTTGTTAACTATTTGTTTATTTTTATTGACATGGTGCACTCTCTCTGCTATAATGGTGGGGTATTCAAAATTACAAGGAGATTACACAATGAAAAAAACATTATTACTTTCAGTCGTAGCGTCTACGATGATCATGGCTGGCGGAGACATCGCTCCAGCTCAGGAAGCGGCAGCGCCGGTAGCAGTATCCGGTTGGGATTTCTCAGGACAGGCGGTAATTTACTACCACACAAATGATAAAGATGATGCTGATCTGTTTGACCAGGACTCTTCAAGAGCAAATGCCGGTCTTCAGCTTAGAGCGACAAATGCAAACCTCTTCAACGGTATCGGTGCCGGTGTTGAAGTAAGCAGTGTGAGTACACTCGGTCTTCAGGAAGACGTTGTTAGCGGTGTAATGCAAACAACTGCTCACGACTTTGATAGCGCTGCAATGAGTGATACAGGTACAGGTGGCTGGGTTTCTCAGGCATACTTGACTGGCGGTTTCGCTAACACGACAGTGAAACTGGGTCGTCAGGAACTTCCAAAATCCCTTTCTCCGTTCGCATTCTCTGAGGGCTGGAACGTATTTAAAAACACGTTTGATGCAGCATTGGTAGTGAACACGGACCTTCCTGATACTCTGTTGGTAGGTGCATGGGTAGCGAAAGCTAACCAGAACGGTCTTGGTGCAGATATGAATGACTTTGCAAGTATAAACCCGGACCATTCTATATCTTGTGATGAAACGTATCCTGAGTCTGGTGATATCTGTGGTGAAGACGACGGTGTGTGGATGCTTACAGGACAGAACAAGTCTATCCAGAACCTGACACTGACCGGTACGTGGTACCATGCCAATGAGTATGGCGGACCAAGTGCCGATAACCTAAACGTTCTTTGGGGTGATGCGCAGTATGCTGTGAACGGACTTGCTCTGGGACTGCAGGGTGGTACAAGGATGCATGATACTTTTGCTGATGATGCAACGGCATGGGGAGCGAAAGTTTCAGGAAATGTAAACGGCGTGGCACTTACGGCTGCATACTCAAGCACAGA
>JBEWPY010000023.1:13903-21480 GCA_047689495.1 Candidatus Sulfurovum profundilacunae
GATCCCGGGCGGACACAGGGATCCCGGGCGGACACAGAGATCCGCCCCTACGATAGGGTATTTAAAATAAAAAAATGTATTCTAATGTGTAGGGGTCGATCCCCGTGTCGACCCGTGGTTGCCCGAAACAATTGCATCACAAAAACGGTATTTCATCAAAACAAACCGATTATGGTATAATCCAAAAAAACAAAAGAAAACAATGAATAAGAAATTGCATTTAGTCAGCCTCGGCTGTACCAAGAACCTTGTCGACAGCGAAGTGATGCTTGGCAGACTCAAAGAGTATGAGATCATCGATGACGCGGCGCAGGCCGACGTGATCATCGTTAATACCTGCGGGTTTATCGATGCGGCCAAAGAGGAGAGTATCAATACCCTGCTGAACTTGCATGATATGCGAAAGAGAGACTCTGTCCTGGTGATGAGCGGGTGTCTCTCTGAACGTTACAGGGAGGAGCTTCAGGCAGAACTGCCCGAGATCGATATCTTTACGGGTGTGGGTGATTACGAAAAGATCGATGCACTGATCGCAACCAAGCAGAGCAGTTTCAGTCCTGAAGTCTATCTTGCCACGGAGAGGTCGGGCAGGGTGATCACCGGATCGAACTACCATGCCTATATCAAGATCGCAGAAGGGTGCAACCAGGCCTGTTCCTTCTGTGCGATTCCCAGTTTCAAGGGGAAACTGCACTCCCGTTCCCCGGACTCTATCAGAAAAGAGGTGGAGAATCTGGTAGAAGAGGGATTTTATGACTTCTCCTTTATCTCCCAGGACTCTTCAAGCTATGGGAGGGATAGGGGGCTTAAAGACGGGCTGATCGATCTTATAGAGACTGTTGAGGGGATCAAGGGGGTAGTGAGTGCGCGTATCCTCTATCTCTATCCCAGCACCACCACTTTTGCACTCATTGATGCGATCGCCGACTCGAACGTATTTCAAACTTACTATGATATGCCGATCCAGCATATCGATGACCGTATGCTCAGGATCATGAAGCGCGGTTTCGGGGAAGAGAGGACGATCGGGCTTCTGGAACATATGAAAAGCAAGCCCGGCGCCTTTATCCGTACCTCGGTGATCGCCGGGCATCCCGGTGAAAATGAAGAGAGTTTTGAGAGACTCTGTGACTTTATGGGGTATTTCAAATTTGACAGGTTCAATGTCTTTGCCTACTCCAACGAAGAGACGACCGCCTCTTACGGGATGGAACAGCTTCCGCAGGAGGTGATCGATGCAAGGGCTGCTGTTTTGGGAGAGATGGCCCAGGTTGCTACCCTGCAATCACTCGAAGAGATGATCGGAGAAAAGGTAACGGTTGTTGTAGACGGCGAGAGTGAAGAGCATACCTATCTCCTTTCAGCCAGACCGCTGATCTGGGCCGTGGATATCGACGGGGAGATACTGATCAACGATACTTCCGATCTGCCTGTGGGGTACGGCAAACGCTATGAGGCGCGAATCACCGAACTGGCGGGAGACCAACTGTTGGCAACATTAATTAGTGAGCAAGTAGCAGTGAGCAAGTAGCAGTTAAGAGTGGATTCCGATGGAAGATAAAAGTATTTTACGCAATAAAAGTTTTCAGTTTGCCCTTCGTATTATTAAGCTTTCGAAATATTTACAAGAAGCACATAAGGAGTATATCCTTTCAAAACAAATATTACGTAGTGGAACTTCTATCGGTGCTTTAGTTAGAGAAGCCCAATATGCACAATCTAAAGCAGATTTTTTACATAAACTGACAATAGCACTCAAGGAAGCCAATGAAACAGAATACTGGCTGCATCTTCTTTTTGAATCAGAGTATATTGATGAAAAGATGTTCAATAGTATTTCCCCCGATATCAAGGAACTACTTAAACTTCTTATTTCCAGTACAAAGACAGTGAAGAGACAATGAAACCAAAACTGCTCACTGCTCACTGCTCACTGCTCACTGGCAAAAGGAATCTTCTGGCATTCTCTGCCGGGGTGGACTCTTCAGCGCTTTTCTTTTTGCTGGTTGAGAATGATATCCCTTTTGATATCGCTTTGGTCAATTACGGTGTACGCGAAGCGTCTGACAGTGAAGAGGCACATGCCAAAGCATTGGCCGAGCGATACCAGAAAAAGTGTTTTACGGTCAAAGCCCCCTTGTTTAAAGCGCATTTTGAAGCAAATGCCAGGGAGTTCAGGTACCGTTTTTTTGAAGAGATTATCCGAAAAGAGGGGTATGAGGTACTGCTGACGGCCCATCAGCTCAATGATCAGCTGGAGTGGCTGCTGATGAGACTCAGCAAAGGTGCCGGGCTTTCCGGGCTGCTGGGGCTGCAGGAGTCCAGTGACAAAAGGGATTATAAGATTGTCCGTCCGCTTTTGGAGGTGAGCAAAGAGGAGCTTCTGGAGTATCTGGAATCAAACGGTTATCCTTACTTTCTGGATGAGAGCAACCGGGAGATGAAATATGAACGGAACTATTTCAGGCAGCGCTATTCGGATCCTCTGATCGCGGAGTTCAAAGAGGGAATCAAGCGAAGTATCAGATACCTGAAAGAGGATCTCAAAAGGCTTGAGGGTCAATTTGAACTGCTTTATGCCGATAGGGAGCTGCGCCTTGTCAAACTTCACTCCATGGAGGCCAAAGTGCAGGCAGTTGATATCACGCTTAAGGAACTCGGTTATCTGATGAGCGCTGCGCAGAGACAAGAGATCGTAAAGTCCGGGAGTCTGGTGGTTGGAGGGAAATGGGCGATAGAACTTCAAGGCAATCTTCTCTATGCTGCACCCTACAGCACGATAGATATGCCAAAAGCATTCAGAGAGCAGTGCAGGGCAGCAAAGATCCCTGCCAAGATCAGACCCTACCTGTTTAAAGAAGAGATGGATATTTTTTTTGGCAACCACGGGTCGACACGGGGATCGACCCCTGCGGATGAAAATTGACAAATATCCCACCGTAGGGGCGGATCCCTGTGTCCGCCCGGGATCCCTGTATCCGCCCGGGATCGTCGTGTCCGCCCCTACGGATCAGAATGCAGTTTTATATTTTTTAGATTTCTCATTTCTCATTTCTCATTTTTCTTCACAAGCGGGTGCGCTTTCATATACTCTTTCATCTTTTTGACCGTCCCCAGTTTGGTATAGACCTGTGTGGTTGCCATCGTAGCATGACCCAGCAGTTCGCTGACATCGGCGATTCTTGCGCCCTCATTGAGCAGGTGAGTGGCAAATGAGTGGCGCAGCTGGTGAGGGGTTGCCTTGATCCCGCGGGATTTGAAAAGTTTTGTGAGCTTATAGCGGAGTTGGGCGCTGTTTAGGGGGACATTGCCTTTCTCAAAAAGATATTTTTTGGGTGTATGGGTTCGCAGATAGGCCTCTATGAGTTCACGGATAGCGGGCAAAAGAGGAAGCTCTCTCACCTTGTTTCCTTTTCCCCTTACCTGCACCCACGCTTGCTGTATCTGGGAAAGCTGGAGCGTACTGAGCTCGGAGATACGCAGCCCCAGCCCGTAAAGCATCGTTATGAGGAGTTTCTCTTCGAGCGTAGCGCTTTGCAGCACCTCCTGGATGTAGTGTGCTTCTATCGGTTTCGGAAGGGTTTGAGGCACTTTGATCGATTCTCCTGCAATGAGCCTGACAAGAAGGTCCTGCTGTTCATTCAGGTATTTGACAAAAGCGTGTATCGCAGTGAGCCTGGCTGCGATGGTATGCTTGTTTTTTTGTGCGATCCGGAAACGGTAGGGTGTGATATCCAGGATGATGCTCCCGTCCTCTTCGTAGATATGGCTGGACTCAAACATCTGTCTGAGCGCGACTTCATAGGTAGAGACGGTTGCTTCGGAGTAGCCGCGTATCTCTAAAAGATACTCCAGAAACTTTTCTCCTTTCTCTTGCAGTGCACTCTTCATGGTCAATTGATTGTATTTTGCAGCATTTTCTTTTTGAGATAGGTTCTTGCACTCTCCATATCCCTCTCTTTCAAATCCAGTACCTTGATATAAATATCTATCCTGCTGAAAGGTTTTGGGATCACAAACCTGTCCCAGCTGTTAAGCTGCCAGTAGCGATCACAAGTGAAGTTGATGGTACATAAGGGCAGTTTGCCCCTGATGGCCAGCGCCAAAGCGCCATCACTGACTTTATGTCTTGGCCCCCTTGGCCCATCTGGTGTGAGAAGTATATCGTTACCTTTTTTGAGTGTACGGAAAGCTTCCAAAAGTACCTGTTTTGCTCCCTTTGAACTCGATCCTCTCAGGGGCATGATATGAAAATAGTTCAGTATTCTGGCGATTATTTCTCCATCAAAGTGTCTGGATATGATGCCAGAAGCAGGTTGGGTTTTGTGGATATGACGATAGATCTGAGGAATGAGAAGCAGTTCACCGTGCCAGCAGGCAATAATATATTGATCCCGCGTAATTTCTCTCTCTATATGAAATTTTTTTCTGGAAGTATGCCAGTAAAACTTCATGATAAGATAACCCAAAGGAGGAAAGAGAAATGTTGCAATGGCTCTGGTAATCTCTTGTCTCTTTCCCATGATTTACCTTATCGGCTGATAGTCTCCCCGTCAAGTGCCGTTCTCGAAGCTTTTGTGATCCTGACATCCCTGATCTGGCCGAGCAGTTCTTCACTCCCCTCTACAAAGACCAGTTTGCCGTCATCACTGCGGCCGGAGACTCTCCCGTTGGGTTTGAGTTCGTCAAAGTAGACCGGATGCACTTTCCCGACTTCCTGATCCATTTGCCCGGTCAGCATCTCCATATGTCGTGCCTGCAGTCTGGACAGGCGTTCAGATGCGACAGCATCCGGCACTGCCTCTGCGAAATGCTGTGCTTCCGTATGCGGCCTGGATGAGTACTTGAAGGAGAAGAGCTGCTCAAACCGTACCTGTTCCAGTACATCCATGGTATCTTCAAAATCTTCATCGCTTTCCCCGGGGAAACCTACGATGATATCTGTGGAGATGGTCGCTTCCGGACAAAGGGAGCGTATCCTGCCGCAGCGGTTAAGGAAGTTCTCTTTGGTGTATCCTCTTTTCATCTCCCGAAGGACCTTTGTCGAACCGCTTTGCAGAGGTACATGGATCTGTTTGCAGATCTTTGGATTGTTTGCAAACTCTTCAAGAAAGGCATCATCCATATGAAGAGGATGCGGCGAGGTAAAGCGGATACGCTTCAGGCCCTCTATACGGGAAACTTTACGAAGCAACTCTGTGAAGTTGATTTTCTCTTCAGCGCTTCCGAAACGGCGTCCGTAGTTGTTGACGTTCTGTCCGAGAAGTATCACCTCCTTGGCTCCGGCCGCAACGGCTTTGGTGATCTCCTGTATGATCAGTTCGCTTGGGATAGATATCTCTTCGCCCCTGGTAGCGGGCACGATGCAGAAAGTGCACTTCTTGTCGCATCCGATAGAGATGTTTACCAGTGCCTTGTACAGATTGCTGCGGTATTCTCCGAAGGCATAGGTGCTTTCGTCATAATCCGTTGAGATCTCTACGGCATGTTCTTTCTCTATCACTTCTGTGATCCTGGAAACATTTCTGGAGCCCAGTACAAAGTCCACTATCGGGGCACGTTTGATGATCTCCTCTCCCAGGTGTGAAGCGGTACAGCCGGTAACACCGATTTTGGCACCCTCTTTTTTGCGTTTTTTGAATACCCCGATCTCACTAAAGAGTTTGGCTACCGGTTTTTCACGCACAGAACAGGTATTGATAATGATCAGATCAGCCTCTTCAAGGTTTTCTGTGAGTTCATAAGGCTCTTTTTGGCTGAGTTCGGCGATCATATGTTCGCTGTCGCGGACATTCATCGCACATCCAAGTGTTTCGATAAAAAGTTTTTTAGTAGACAATGCCGGGCTTCTCTTCAGGGTGAATTTCCGGATTAGGCGATAATATGTATTTCATAGATATATTCATTCTCATCCAGACCGTATTTGACTTCTCGCATATAGACAGAGTATCCTTTCTCTTCAAAGTACTCGATAAGCGCTTTAAGGTCTTTGTGCGAGTTATCTTTATCAAAGTAAAATATAGACTTGTTTGCTAACTCTTCTTCGAGTTTTTTTAACTCAATGGTTTTCGGTTTGGCTTTAAGAGTTGTTCTGGCAAGTTTCAATTTCATCTATATTCCTTTAATTCTATACTCATAGTTGTTAATATTATACTTTATTTTTCGTAAAGCTTTGGTTAGCTATAATGATGCTCTTCAAAAATACCACTTCCTGGATGTTCTTAACACTGTTATGTTACCTCTTGTAGCGGTTAAATTGAATGATTAATATTTTTATGCATAATTTATAGCGATAAAAGCAAGGATAAAAAATTGGAAAAAATACTCGACATTATCGAAGCGATAGCGCTGGAAAAAAATATCTCTATCGAGAGTGCGACTGAAGCATTTAAAGAGGCAGTTGTTAATACGGCAAAGAAATTGACGAGCCCTACGAGTACGTTTGAAGTAAGTATCAACCAGGATACAAAAACGTATGAGGTCAACAAAGTGATCACTGTCGTTGAGGATGGTGATGAAAAACTTTTTGCCGAGATAGGCAGAGAGGACAATAAACGAACGGTTGAATCTGACAGCTATATGCCGCTCTCTGAAGCCAAAGAGTATGAAGAGTCTATCGAGCTGGAGGACCAGCTGAAAGAAGAGTTTATTCTTGAAGAGTATGGACGTACGGCTTCGGCCAATCTTTTCAAAGAGCTCGAGTATCATGTGCAAAGACGTATCGAACAAGACCTTTTCGAAAAATATAAAGAGCAGGTCGGTACAGTCATGATCGGTTCGGTCAACCGTGTTGATGCAGATGAAAACACTTACGTGGAGATCGGTGAGCTGAAAGGGGTACTGACCCAAAGAAACCGTATCAAAGGAGAGAAGTTCAAGCGCGGTGATACGATCAAAGCACTTTTGCGTTATGTAAGTGTTGATCCTCAGCATGGACTTTTCCTTGAGCTTACAAGAACGTCTCCGAAGTTTCTTGAAGCGCTTATGGCTAAGGAGGTACCGGAGATAGAGGATGGCGTGGTGGAGATAGTCAATGCAGCAAGAATTCCCGGAGAGAGAGCAAAAATGGCTCTGAAAACAGACCAGATCAATGTGGACCCTATCGGTGCGGCAGTCGGTGTAAGAGGAGTGCGTATCAATGCAGTAAGCGAAGAGCTAGGTGGGGAAAATATCGACTGTATCGAGTACTCGCTTATCCCGGAGATCTATATCACCCGTGCACTCTCGCCGGCGATTACCCAAAGTATCAAAGTAGATGCCGAGGAGAAAAAAGCGACCATCAATATCACCTCGGATCAAAAAGCCAAAGCGATCGGCAAAAGCGGTATCAATATCCGTCTGGCATCGATGCTTACAGGTTATGCGTTAGAGCTGAATGAAGTAGAGGGTATCGTACAGAGAACACCGGAGAGCGCTGCAGAGTCCGCAGAGAGGGAAAAGACGAAAGATACTTCTGCACTGGAAGATCTCTTTAAATAGATAGTAGGGAGCAAGCAGCAGCTGTGCTGCTAGTGAAGAATTAGGAGTGAAGAGGTAGGAATTAGTGATTAGTGATTAGTGATTAGTGATTAGTGATT
>JBEWPY010000127.1:0-3657 GCA_047689495.1 Candidatus Sulfurovum profundilacunae
CATTATAACATTTTTTAGCATAATTATTTGACTGTTTAGTTAGTGGTTTAATAATATAAAAAGGAGAGTATATGCCATACGTAAAAGATGTGTTTAAATACCTAAAAAGGACCAGTCCTTCCCAGACTGAATTCTATCAGGCTTCCGAGGAAGTTCTTGAATCTCTGCGTCCATTGATGGAAAAATATCCTGAATATGGAGACCATAAGATTATTGAAAGAATCGTAGAGCCTGAGAGACAGATTCTCTTCAGAATCAACTGGGTGGATGACAACGGAGAGATCCAGGTCAACAAAGGGTTCAGAATCGAATTCAACTCTGCGCTTGGACCGTATAAAGGCGGTCTGCGGTTCCATCCGAGTGTCAATGCAGGGGTGATCAAATTCCTGGGATTTGAACAGATTTTCAAAAATGCTTTAACCGGGCTCCAAATCGGAGGAGGAAAAGGGGGCAGCGACTTTGACCCCAAAGGAAAATCCGATAATGAGATCATGAGATTCTGCCAGGCATTCATGAGTGAACTCTATAGACATATAGGGCCCAATACAGATGTACCGGCAGGGGATATCGGAGTAGGTGCCAGAGAGATCGGATATATGTATGGTATGTATAAAAAACTTGCGAACAAATATGAAGGTGTATTGACAGGAAAATCATTAAACTGGGGCGGGTCTCTTGTCAGAACCGAAGCCACAGGGTACGGGGCGGTCTATTTTGCCAAATATATGCTTGAAAACACAGGAGAGAGTTTAGAGGGGAAAACCTGTGTCGTTTCCGGAAGCGGTAATGTCGCGATCTATACAATCGAGAAGCTCTATCATCTGGGGGCGAAACCTGTTACGTGTAGTGATTCAGGCGGTATGATCTATGATGAAGAGGGAATTGACCTGGATCTGCTCAAAGAGTTGAAAGAGAAAAGAAGAGAGAGATTGACTGAGTATGTGAAGCAGAGACCAAATGCAAAATATACACCGATATCCGAGTATGAAGCCGGTACAAACGGTGTCTACAGTATCCCTTGTTACGCAGCTTTCCCGAGTGCAACACAAAATGAACTCAATCTTCAGGATGCAAAAAACCTGTTGGATAATGGCTGTGTATGTGTCAGTGAAGGGGCGAATATGCCTTCCACGCCTGATGCCGTTGATCTTTTTGTCGAATCAAAGATCTGCTATGGCCCGGGTAAAGCGGCAAATGCCGGAGGTGTGGCAACAAGTCAACTGGAGATGGCACAGAATGCTTCTATGGTAAACTGGAGCTTTGAAGAGGTCGATGCAAAGCTTGATCAAATCATGAAAAATATTTTTGAAACAGCGAGCCGGACTGCCGAGGAGTTTGGAGAACCTACCAACCTGGTACTTGGTGCAAATATCGCGGGCTTCAAAAAAGTAGCCGATGCGATGATCGAGCAGGGGCTAGTATAGTTTTACGGTTCCATATCTTCGGATATGGAACCCATAGAAAAATCATAAAATAACATACAGAGAAGTGCAATCTGCAGTACACTCATACCTTCTTCCTTATACGTTCTACAATTTTTCATACTGATACGCAACCGTAAATCAACGATCCGTAAAATGACCTGCCAAGAGAGACTGTTTATCATCATAATGCAGTCAGGATAAAAAGAGTTGTCAGTCTCTAATCGGCCCATTTTTATTTTTGGAGAGATTAATCATTGTATAATATGCAGGAGTATATGATGAATAGAATGCAGCAGATATCTGATGAGCGGAATAAAAAAATAAACAAGATCGAAAAGATCAAAGCATTGAAAAGACCGCTGAGTGTCTATAAAAAGCTTGAGCTGATCTCTTCAGAGGGACTTGATAATTTAAGCTATGAAGACGGTAAATTTTTTCTGAAATGTTTTGGCGCCTTTTTGAAAAAAGACGGAAGGTTCATGCTTCGTTTACGCATTCCCGCCGGACAGATCAGTGCAGAACAGGCTGCATTAATCGGAGAGCTCTCCCGTGTATACGGTGAAGATGCCATCAATATCACGACGAGGCAGCAGATTGAACTGAACTATATCAGGATCGAAGATCTCTACAGTGTGATCAAAGCACTTGAGGGTGCAGGGATCAGCACCTTTCAGACCGGCATAGACAACTTCAGAAATATCGTAACGAGCGCTTTTGACGGATTGGGCGAGCAAAGTATCGTTACGGTCAAACCGTTGATTGACGAGATGCAGTCGATCTTTCTTGAAAAAGAGGAGTGGATCGGTACCCTTCCGCATAAATTCAATACCGCTGTTTTCGGAACGGCTGTCAATGACTGCAGCATCTATGGGCATGACTGCAGTTTCATCGCTGCCAAAAAGGGGGATGAACTCGGTTTCAACCTCTATCTCGGGGGAAAGGTCGGTGTGCAGGCAGAAGATACAGGGCTTTTTATCCGTAAAGATGAGGTAGTCACAGTTTTCAATGCGGTGATTTATCTTTTTAAAACCTATGGATTCAGGGATAAGCGTACCAAAAACAGGCTCCATTTTCTGCTTGAAGCCGCAGGGATGGAAGCATTTGCGGATGCGATCAGATCCTATAGCGGTTTGGACTTCAACAGCAGCGGCGATATATTGGTAACAGAAGAGTTTATGCTGGACGAGAGCGGCGTGTATGAACTCGGAAAAGGGCTCGTGGCGGTCCATCTGGGCATACCCGGCGGAAAATTCACCGGAGAGAACCTTCTGGAGGCAGCAAAGATAGCAAGACGGATAAACGGGGAGATGCGGCTGAGCGTGGAGCAGAGTCTCTATATCGTCACGACACGCGAGAAGGCCAAAGAGGTCAAAGAGTCTGTGCTGTATGATCTCTACGGCAGGGATCATAACATCTATTTCAACCATCAGATTTCCTGTGCAGGAGCAGCAACCTGTGCATACGGGGTGATCCCGGGCAAATCCGATGCGGTCGAAATGTCAAACTATCTGCAGAGGGAAGTCCCCATCGTCGGAGGAAAAGTGAGGATGTACTGGAGTGCCTGCCCGCACGGATGCGGTCTCCACAGGGTAGCGGATATAGGCTTTGAAGGATGCAGAGCAAAGGATAAAGAGGGCAACAGGGTGAACGGAGTGCATCTCTATCTGGGCGGCAAAGCCACAAAAAAGGCCAAAGAGGCGAGACTGCTCTATAAAGCACTCCCTTTAAAAGAGGCAAAATTCAAAGTCAAAAAACTGATGGAGATCTACAGGGACGAGAGAGAGGAGGGGGAGAGCTTTGAATCATTTGACAGCAGGGTATTGGCAAAGCTCCCTGTCGGGGAGATTGTCTCAAACATAGAAGCGTGCCTAATAACCGGCCAATGAGGAGGGAACCTCTGAAGTTTTCATCCACTTTTTCTACTGTTTTAAGATGTTGTGCGACTGGTATCTCGGCAAAACTGATATCTGCCCCGGATGATGTTGCCTATACAAGTTCCTTTTTCATATTAGGTTAGCAGGTCCGCAAGGTAGATATCTTCCCCCTCTGTCAGCAACTCCAATAGCAACTACATTACCAACGATCTTCTTTACTTAAAATTTCTCGAGTCTGACTGTAGCCACAGGGCAGTTCATGTTGAAAGAATCGAACATGCTTAAACTACAAAAATAAAAACAAAGGGTCTAGATAACTTTAGCAGTTAAAAAATATGCTAAAGTGACGGTATGGACGT
>JBEWPY010000128.1:0-3489 GCA_047689495.1 Candidatus Sulfurovum profundilacunae
ATTGCCTATGCGGGGTAAAAAAGATTTGACTGTTTAGTTGGTGCCGTAATAGTAGGTATGCATCGTATAATCCAAATGTCCGATGATTGCAACAAGTAGAAGGGTTACCTCGTCACCACCTCGATATAACCCACCGGACGTATATGCAGAAGATTTTCTTCAATCGTGACGACATCCCCGTCAAGTTCGATAAGGTTATGATGGTTTTTCAGGTCGATGGTCATCTCTTTGACCTCTCCGTAGAAGCTCCCCAGTTTTTTGATAAAACGCAGCGGGGTGAAGATGAAAAATTTGCGTGAACTCATCAGGATAAACGGAGTCAGCAGCAGGTGTGCAGGCAGCAGCAGAAGCACGGCAAGAAGGTATTTGAAGGCTCCGTGTTCGATCCATCCGAAACGCATCGTCTCGGACAGGATGATATGCTGCAAGTCACCCATGTTTCCCGCACTGAATAAAAAGAGTTCATCATTGAGTTTGAAGAGATGGTGCTTCTCTCTTTTGGGAGTTTCTCCTCCGGCAAGCAGGGCAAGCGTCTCTTCTACCTCCGGTGTATTATGCAGTTTTGCTACCAGATTGAAAGATCCGGTGGGATTGAGGATGAATGCAGGGATATGGTCGAGGTCTTGCAGTTGCTGAAGGGTACGCCTGATACGTCCGTCCCCGCCTGTAATGATCACATAGTCATACTGCTCTATATTGTTCTGAACTGTGATGTCGGAGATATCAATGGAGGTGATATCCAGGCCCTCATACACAATATCCTGGCCGATAGAGAGAATCTTCATCAAAATCTTCGCCTTAAGCACTTTTTACTGCCATTATAACTACTTTTCCGTGTGAATCGGTCTTTTTGCGTATTTTTAAAGTGTGATAAGCATATATTTTTATGTTACAATAACCCACTTCATTAAAGGGAAGGAATAGATAGTGTTGACAGGTCGTGCAGTCTCTTTGCTCATTTTTGTCCTGGTTGCTTTGATACATGCCGAGGAGGCTGAAAAGGTATACGGAGTCGACTCGGGAAGGATGATCTGCGATATTTACGGCGGCGGGGAGATTGCTCCCGATGTCAATTTGACTATCAATGGTGAAAACAAAGTTCTGTTCAGAAACTGGGGAAATGAGATTGTAAATAAAATCGACCGGACTGAAATAGTAAGAGGTTCTATCCAAAGCGTTGAAAAATATAAAAGTTTGGATAAGGTAGTCGGTTCAACACACTTCGGTGTTGATTTTGATACGCAAAGTATTACAAAAAGCAAGATATCGATGAAAGAGAGGGTGAAAGCGGATCTTCGCAATATGCAGAGAAAAGGCGTGATGAATATCGGATCGTACCGCTGTGATGTATGGGAGAAAGCAAATAGAAAAATTTGTCTCTATAAAGGAATTGTTTTGCTGGATGAAAAGAAGTTTCTGGGTTTCCTTTATGGAAAGAGAGTCAGGGAGATTGATCTGAATGCTACCTTTACAGATGAGGACTTCGTACTGCCGGACTATCCGAGAAAAAAAGAGATATTGATAAAGGACAAGATCAAGGTTACGCAAACAAGTAAATCCCTGACGTTTTCAGACAAGATTATCAATGCCAAAAAAGAGATAAGCCCGCAGGATAAAAACTATATAGCCAAAGTAAATAAATTTGCAGCGCTGCTCTTTGAAAATGAAAAAAAGTTTTTAATACAGCTGTTGGAATCATTGCAGGAGACAAGAGCATGTCTGTATAGTGCCGATGAACAGAGAGAAGCCAATATGTGTCTCTATGATTTGAATGAATTCACCTCTCCGAATGAAGAAGATGACGGCAATACCGTTGACATATGGATAGATAAGACCAAACAGAAAATACTGGATAGTTTTGACGAAAGGATCAGGCAGCTTAGGATTAAAATGCCGTGTATCAACCGATCCCAGAATATCACCGATCTTTCAAACTGTATGAAGTAATGCATTGAAATTTTATCGTATCTATATAGAGCTTACGAACGTGTGCGGACTCTCATGCAGTTTTTGTCCCGCTAAAAATTTAGCGGCAGTGCAGATGGATCTGTACTTTTTTGAATCGGTTGTCTCACAGGCAAAAGCGTATACGAAAGAGATCGCCTGTCATGTGGTCGGCGACCCTATGACACTGGGAAACCTGTCCGATTACCTGGATATTATCCATAAGCACGGTTTAAAAGCAGTATTGACAACCAGCGGATATTTCCTGAAAAAACAGAGTATCAGTACACTTTTTCACCCTTCTGTGAAGCAGATCAATATCTCACTGAATGCCTATAACAAAAATGAAACTTCGCTGACCCTTGAACAGTATATCAAACCTGTACTGGCACTGTGCAATGAAAAACTACAGCGGGAGGAAGAGCTCTTCATTAACCTGCGTATCTGGAATCTGGATGAGATGATGAGCGAGAAGGGGTTTAATCAAACATTATTTGATCTCTTTTCGAAAGCATATGATATCCCTTTGGATCTGGATGAGATCTATCTCGCCAGGCCCAGGTCGATCCGTCTTGCTTCGAAGGTACTGTTACATTTTGATAAGTACTTTGAATGGCCTTCTCTCACAAATCCGGTATATGGAGACGGAACCTGTCAGGGGTTGCAGTCCCACATCGCTATCCTGGCTTCAGGGAAAGTGGTACCCTGTTGCCTGGATTGCGACGGGGTGATCGAACTGGGCGATCTGCATCAAAAGAGCCTGAAGGATATCTTAACCGCTCCCCGGGCACAAAACATGATCAATGGATTTAAAGAGGGGAAAGCCATAGAAGTGTTGTGCCAAAAGTGCAGTTATAAAGAGAGGTTCAATACCTCTCAACCTTAAGGGAGGATGCGACGGAACTTGTTCCCTTCCATACTGATACCGCCCATGAGACCTTTTTCGCCATAGATAAATGCGATGATTGGTTTTTCATAGCTTAATGAGGTGATATCTTTGCTGATTCCTTCATCTACCAAGGTAATAGTACCATCGATTCCTGCTTCCCAGCCATTGCTTTTGATAAAATTGTTTAAAGAGGCATCGGTTAAAAAAGCGATGACCATTGAGTGCTTTTGCGCCCCTATCTGCCATCCAAACGAAGCAGAAGTCACATCATAGTAGTGCTTTGTCTGACCGTTGATACGCATCACTCCTTTACCGTAACTGCCACCAACGACAAAACCGGCTTTCATGATTTCCGGAAAGACAAGGTATCCTTTGGCCTTATTTAAAAACTCCTGTGAACCTTTGACCTCTTTATAGAAGCGATTGATGGCATTGTTGGCTTTTCTGTCAAGTTTTTGTGCGTTACTCTCGGCATTTGCCAAAGTACCCGCTGAAAAAATAAATGTCAATATCAGTAAAAGAGGACGTATTTTCAATACTCTCATGATGATCCTTTGTATAAAATTGGCTTGCTCTTCTCTTAAGGGCATATCGGTAGGAATTATAACCCAAATCCGTAAATAGAAAAACAAGCACAAATAAAAGATACCGTAAAA
>JBEWPY010000024.1:0-20341 GCA_047689495.1 Candidatus Sulfurovum profundilacunae
TAAAAAGCACAGATGATATCGACGACTATACCATGGGTCAGTTAAAAACAGCCGCAGACAGATTTGCAAAAGCGTGGAAACCATGATCACCTCGCTGGTATTGAAAAGAAAACTCGAAAGTCTCCGGGAGATAGAGGATATCGTCTCATCGATGAAAGCCTTTGCCAATCTCAATGTGCAGACAGCCAAAAGCAGTCTCCCCCATCTGCGTACCTACCAAAACAGTATTGAGGATTCATTGGGTGATATTATCACGCTTTTCCCGCATCTTGCCAAAGAGGATCAAGGAGAGACAGAGAGAACGATCTATGTGGTCTTCCTGTCCCAAGAGGGGCTTTGCGGTTTTTTCAATGAAGACATTCTGAATTTTTTTGAAGAGATCCCGCAGGAAAATGCCATCACGGTCATTGTAGGCAGAAAAGGGATCGAAGCAGCGCAATCGAGAGAGATCGTATGTGAGCGGTACCTTAACGGTGCTTCAAATGTTGACGCTATCGAGATCAATGCAGCAGAGCTCTCTTCCTATCTGATAGAAATATTTGAAAAAGAGCACTTTGGCAAACTCACTCTTATCTATGGCCAATTGGAAGCCGGAAGCTATAAAGTAGTCAAAAAAAAGGTTTTACCGCCGGATTTCTCAAAATTCTATAAAACATCAATACAAAAAGAGCCCCTTTTGTATCTAAAAGCGGAGGATATCCTGCATGCCCTCATCAAAGAGTATCTGCACATCTCGATCTACCGGGCATTTATAGAGTCTGTCGCCAGTGAAAACCAGGCGAGGCTCAATGCCATGGTGCAGGCAGGCAATGCGATCGAAGAGAGAGAAACCTCTCTGACACACTCGCTCAATGCAGAGCGCCAAAAAGAGATCACAGATGAGCTGCTGGATATCGTCAACGCCTATCGCTCGATCATAAAGAGCGATGATTGAACCCTTCGATACAGATCCTTTATTCACCACATTATCATAATACCATCATTCCCTTCCCCTTTTAATGATATAAAACACAGCAGGCTGTGATACATCCTATACTTTAACGATCGATAGTAAGGGGTTTCTCTGTTTTTTATTTTCGTCCTTTTGAATCTATCTCAGAATGCTGTCTCAGTATCCTTACAAATAACTCTCAAAAAGCTCCTGTATCTTCCGGGGATCATGTTGATGCGCATAGAGCGGGCTGGTATCCTCTCCCCTCAGGTTCTCTTCAAAGGTACTCTGCCGTTCTTTCTCCCGGTAGATAATACCGAGAGGCATCGGCATGGTCTCATGGGCTTTTTGGATCGCTTCGTGAAATGCTGAAGCATCATAGGTCTCATCCAGCTCATAGGTGTTTTCCCTGAACCATTGATAGGTATTGACCTTGTTAAAGACCACACAGGGCTGGAAGATATCCACCAAAGCATAACCGCGATGCGCAAAGGCAGCTTTGATGACCTCTTTGGCATGCTTATAGTTACCGATATTGACCCGGGAGACAAACCCCGCTTTCATGGAGAGTGCGACACTGAGCGGGTTGAACGGCTCATTTCCCACCCCGCTGACCTGTACTTTTGAGACAAACCCTTTCTGGCTCGTGGGAGAGGCCTGCCCTTTTGTCAGTCCGTAGACCATGTTGTTGTGGACGATATGTACAATATCGGTATTGCGCCGGATCGTATGGAGGAAATGGTTGCCCCCTTCCCCGTACATATCCCCGTCACCCCCTTCGGCGATTACGGTCAATCCCGGATTGGCCACTTTGACAGCCGTTGCGACGGGAAGCGCCCTGCCGTGTAATCCGCCGAACATATTCGTATCGACATAGTAAGGGGTCTTTGCCGCCTGCCCGATC
The DNA here is from genome assembly GCA_047689495.1 of Candidatus Sulfurovum profundilacunae. Classification (GTDB taxonomy): domain Bacteria; phylum Campylobacterota; class Campylobacteria; order Campylobacterales; family Sulfurovaceae; genus Sulfurovum; species Sulfurovum profundilacunae. The sequence continues at coordinate 1,836 of JBEWPY010000024.1, forward strand.
CCCGATACGATCACGATCTTCTCTTTTTCGATCGCCAGCTCTTCGAGCACCTCTTCAAGCAGTTTCAGGATGCCGAAATTCCCGCATCCCGGACACCATGCGATATCGACATCTTTTCTCTCGTACGCCTTTTGCATCACCACTCCTTTACTCTGCTCTCAATGATTTGAGCCAACTGGTCTGCAAAGAATGCAAACCCGTTATACTGCAGGACTTTCTCATCTATCCTGATACCGTGAAGCTTTAGCTGATCGGCAAAGAGGCCGTCTGCATTGTTCTCCACCACTACTCTGTACGCATACGCTTCAAGCGTCTCCAGCTGTGTTTTAAAAAGCGGATGCACCCAGTCAAAATGTATATGGCAAAGACGCGGATCATCCAGCAAAGAGAGCGCTTCGCTGATCACACCATGGGTTGACCCCCATCCGATGATCGCGATGCTCCCCTCTCCGCTGATTTTCGGGAGCAATGCACTCTGCCCGATCATTTCACGTTTGCGTGCACGCTTGGATACCATCTGCACCCGCATCTCGTGATCTTCGGTGATCTGTCCGGCCTCGTCATGTTCATCGCTCACCGCACAGACCAGCCCCTCTCCAAATCCCGGTACGCTTCTGGGGCTGATACCGTCCCCGGCCTCGGCATAGCGGCGATATCCCTTATCGCTTTCGATGATATAGTTTCCCGTTTTGAAGGAAGAAAAATCGATATCCCCTATCATCGCTATCGCATCGGCCAGATACTCATCACTGAGAAAGATCACCGGTACCTGGTAACGGTCGGCCAGCTCGAATGCCAGATAGCCGCACGCGATACACTCCTCCAACGTTCCCGGCGCAAGCACCACCCGTTCAAAAGGGCCGTGCCCGGAGTAGATCGCCATGTTGAGATCTCCCTGTTCGCTTCGCGTGGGCAGTCCCGTAGCGGGGCCCGGCCGCTGTGCCAGATAGATCACTGCGGGGGTCTCGGTCATCCCGCTCAGGCTCAACGCTTCACCCATCAGCGCAAAACCGCCTCCCGAGGTCGTTGTCATCGCACGGGCCCCGGCATACCAGCCGCCCAGCACCATATTGAGCGAAGCGATCTCATCTTCACTCTGCTCCACCGCGATCGTAAACTGCTTTGAGCAGGAAGCCATAAAATTCAGTACACCGGTAGAGGGGGACATGGGATACGCCGTCACCATCGTACACCCGCCGGACAGAAATCCAAAGCCGCTTGCAGCCGTACCATCCATAAGATGAAATTTTCGAGTGGCCTCTTTGTCGCTTTGAGGAAGCGTCAAGAGCCGGCCGGGGGTAACACCGGCGCCTTTGTCATAACCAAGGTCTGCGATCTGGATATTGTCCGTATCCTCTTTGAAATACTTGTCTATACTTGCATGCAATATCTCTTTGTCAAGCCTTAGCAGGCCGAAGATAAATCCTGCCGTATAGGTATTGGCATAGCGTACACTTCCGAACGATTTGGCCTCCTTTTTCATTGCTACGTCAATGAGGTTTGGCATCTTCCCTTCCGGGGCATTTTCTGCCAGGACGACCGTATCCTCCGTAAACCGCTCTTTCATATGCCCAAGGGCATCCCCGTCGATCGCTATAGCCATATCGACCTGCCAGCAGGCTGCCTGCACAGGAGTATCGCTGATACGCATGAGTGTGGAGTTGCTCCCTCCGCGAACGCGCGACATATACTCTTTGGAAGAGAAAACATAGTATCCGCTTGCCTTGAATGCATCGGCAAGGATTTTCTCTATCGTCTCTATCCCCGAGCCTGCCGCACCTCCGACAAGAAGCGAGAGGCTGCAATGCCCCCTCCTTTCCGAAGCGGCTGTTCGCTGCTGTGATGTGCTGATTTCATCGATCATCATTACGTCTCCTTCCGAAGCCGGCAGACTTCTAACGTTTACTTATGTTTTTTGCGGCTTGACGGGTCAATCCTCTCTCTTTTATAGGTCATACTTATCATTGTAGCTAAAAATCTTCCTGTATTAAAATTTTGTTATTGTTTCTTTTTTTGGCATTCGCTGCAGATCCCGTACAGCTGCATGAGATGATCGGTCAATACAAACCCGTTCTCTTTTGCAATCTGACACTGAAGCGCTTCTATCTGGTCATTTTCAAACTCAACGATCTTTCCGCAGGAGTTACAGATCAGATGATCGTGGTGCGGCTTGTTGGCGATCTCGAATTTTTTTCCCTGCGCCCCCAAAGAGATCGAACTGACAATCCCGTTCTCTTCAAGCAGTGAAAGGGTACGATAGACGGTTGCGATACCGATATTCAATTCGGGATGTTTCTGCTTGACCAGAAGATAAAGGTTTTCAGAAGTAAAGTGCTGAGGGTTGTTGTAGAGAGTGGAGAGTATCGCCTCTCTCTGCGTTGTAAATTTCAAAGCATTCGCTTTAAGTATCTTTTTAAACTCCTCAAGAAGTTCATCATACGTCAATGTTTCCAAATTTTTCATTACTGAACCTTTTTTGATAATGAGATTCATATCATAGCATAAGCATCTAAATAGTGCAATCCCTGCATTGAAAAATCCTGATAAAGATGATAATAAATGTCATTTTAATGATTAATTAAGATATTTAATGAAATACTTTGAAGATAGGATTCATAATGATACTGGCTATCAATATTTAATATAGGATACTGACTTGAGGCTGTATGATCTGCAAAAATGCATAGATGAGAGAAAGGCAAATAATTCTCAGGCAAGAGAAGTGATATTTCGCGTTCTTTTGGAGACAAATGATTGTCTGGATGCTATGGAAATACTTGCTGCGGCGAAAGAGATATATCCGAGGAAGATCTCTCTCAATACCGTCTACAGGCATTTAAATTTTTTTGTGGAGTGCGGTCTCGCCATCGCACTGAAAAACGAGAGTAAAAAAACATACTACTGCCTTCTGGAGCGAAATAAAAATCTATTTGCCATGTGTCCCAAATGCGGTTTCATAGAAAAGATCAACAAAGAGCAGGAGGGGCTTGCCGGCATCATTGAGCAATACGACGATGCAGACTATATTACGATACATAAAAAATGTAAAAAGTGTCTCTGCTGAGTTTTTAACTCACTCACAATATCTTCTTCCTGACATTCTTTGTCTCGTTTATTATATATTGATCCGTTCAGGAGCAAGACCCCTGAATACACCATCATCTATGCCTCAACCAATAGCATTGTCAATCTGAGCATTTTGATGTGGCGATCATGTTTTTTTCTTGCTTATTTGGACTGACCTCATTCCCTTTTCCCTCCATATGCCTGTATCTTTTTGTACTGTTCCGGTGCAAGTATCGCTCTGACCTTCTCTATACAGAGCATATGTTTTTTTGTTATGTCCGCTTTCAGTTTTGCAATTTCATCTACCTGCCCGAAAAGCTCAGAAGCTTTTTTGCCCTCCTTTACCAACATCACTCTAAGCTTCATCTCTAGTCCCCTGACCTCTTTTGCCTTTTTTATGATCCCGCTTTTTGTCCCTTTCATAATAGCTGTCAGCTTCTCTTTCTGCTCTTTTGTCAACTCCAGGGTATCGCTTTTGGGATGTTTGAGTACCAGCCCCATCAGAAACGGAAGATTATGGGGGATAAGAAAATATCCTTTGGGAAAATTCTTATCTTTCAGGCCAGGGGTTTCTGCATGAATTTTTGCAGGGAGATTGTTCACCGCTTTGGCATGAGTCAGTGTACTCAGTGCCATAACCATTATCAGTAGAATTGATTTTTTTGTCCTTTTGTTCATCGTGTTTCCTTTTTTAGATTAAAATTTGATTCTTGCACCGGCATAAAAATACCTGCCGATTGTTGCACCCAGCAATTCATCGATCTCTTCATCAAAGAGATTGTTGATACCTCCGTATATCTCCAGATTGTTATGAAAACCGTAACTTAACGACAGATCTGCAAGGCCGTAGCTGTCCAGCTTGTTCGTGTTTTGTGCATCCGTATACTGCTCTCCGATGTATCTCACGATAAAGGAAGAGGAGAGATCCTCGGTGAATTGATAGTTTACGCTCAGTGCTGCGGAGAGATCCGGGGTAAACGTGAGTTCTCTATCCAGGGTTTTATCCTCGGTTACAAGATAAGTCGCATTGAGCCCAAATCCAAGCGCCTGCGTTACCTTGTATTGCAAAGAGGCTTCAAACCCTAATATCTGTGCCTCATCAAGGTTTTCAGAAGTGTAGTATTTGCCCGGTGTTCCCTCATTTTTGGCAACCAGCGCAATTTTATCATCGATGGTACTGTGAAATACAACCAGTTCGGCCTGTATCGCATCTATCCTGTATGAAGCTGCCGCCTCAAAGGTTTGAGATGTTTCGGGCTTGAGATCATAGATGGTTGTTTTGGGGCCGAAGACTACAGAGGCGCCGAACCTTCTTGCATCTTTGAAAAACGGTGAGACAACATACAGTTCCGCAATATCCGGTGTCCTGTAGCCCTGTGCAAAGTTAAACCTGATGTTCGCAGCATCCGTAAGGTTTTTTACGATACCGGCCTGAAACGATGTTTTTGAATCAAAATCCGAAATATCGTCATATCTTGCCCCGACCGTGGCATGAAGCGTCTCTGAAAAGTCGATCTCGTCCTGTACAAAAACCGAACGGTATTCCACCTCTTTGGTGATAAAACCGGTGGAAGAGGGATCGGGGTTGATCGCAGAAGATTCTCTATTCTCTTTTCTGTATTCGGCGCCGACAGTCACCAGGTTTTGTTCATTTGCGGCAACGGTTGAAGTCAGTTCGATCCCGTCTATGATGACATTAGCGGAGAATTTTTTGTTGACCGGCGATGGGATGGTTGTATTACCGTCCGTATATGACAGATCATTGATAGCGGTAGTAGCGTTCCTTTTTTCATAATCAGACCGGTATACTCTCGCCTTTACAACGATATCATCACTGAACGTATGTTCGGCATGCATTGAAAAATCTTTTCTCTTGTTATCATCTACAGAGTTTACCGGCGTACCCACCACGTTGACTTTGTTCGTCGGCAGGTCGGGTCTCGGCTTGGGGTGTGTTCCTACATATTGTCCTTCTCTCTCTTCTGTAAAATAACTTGCATCAAAACCGACCTTCGTACGCTCCGATATATCATACTCCAGTCCCAGTCCGATGGTTTTGACGGTAGACTTATCCTGGTATGTCACAGGGATCGTGCCTGAGACCCCGTTGACCGGATCAGCTACATCATCATGGGTTGAAGGATTTTTGGCCTGCTGCATATAAGGCTTCTCTATCGTGAAGGGTGTTGTTTTCACCATCGATCCAAAAATCTTGTATCCAAGCTTCCCCTTTTTTCCCATCGTTGAAAAATTCGCACTCTTCTCTTTTCCGTCTCCGTCCGCATTCCGGCCATACTTGACATCAAATGTGGTTACAGGGGTATCGGACTTTTTTGTGATGATATTGATCACACCGCCGATTGCATCGGAGCCGTACAGTGTTGACATTGAGCCCTTCACTATCTCGATCTTCTCTATCATAGAAGCAGGAATCCTGTCCATGAGGTACGGATTCTCCGTCTCTGATGATATCCTTTTGCCGTCTATAAGCATAAGCGTACCGTTCGCACCCGCTCCTCTTATCGATATGGCAGCCTTGGATGCACTGCTGGGATGGGGGAACCTGGCATACTGCGCGGTCAAAGAGGGAAGTTGTTTGAAAACCCCTTTCAGTGTTGATGCGCCTGTTTTTTCTATCTCTTCGGAGGTAACAACCTCGACACTCGCCGTTACTCCCTCTATCTTTTTTTCCGTTTTGGTCGCCGTGGTGACAGTGATGTCGTCCAGCTGTATCATTTCCGCCTGCAACATCAATGAAGCGGCAAATGAAGAGAGGATTATCTTTTTCATTTTATTTCCTTATTTTTATTTACGAAAAATTATAGGGAACAGAAAATAAATATATACTGAACTTGACAATCGTTATCATTTTATACAGCCGCTGCAGGGGCTCTCTACTCTCCTGTTCTCTTCAGTCTCAATCGTCTCAAGGACATGCTCCACAAAGCCTCTGATCTCCCCGCACTCGGACCTGGAAGCATAATCCAGCGCCATATCGTAATGATGATCCATTTGAAAGAGATCCGCACCGTTGCGTATCAGGAAACACACTGTACGGAACTGCCCCTTCAGGATAGCGGCCATCAGGGCAGAACGGCCGTACTCATCCTCAATATTCGGACTGATGCCACCTTGTATCAGCAGGACAGCCAGTTCATAGTGATCTTCCTCTATCGCATGAAAAAGTGCATGAAGTTTCGGAGACACCATCAGGCTGCTCTCAAACTCGATCAGGAGCTTTGCATTGTGCGTACTGCGGTTTTTAATCGCCCAGTAGAGGGCATTTCTCCCCTCTTCGTCCCGGCGGTTGACATTTGCTCCGATCAGTGAGTGATGGGACAAAAGAGTCCTGTCTTTAACTTCCTGTGCTACACTGAACAGTTGGTTTCTATTTTTCGGCAATGTCATTCTTCTCTCCTTTATGATGCTCTTGCATAGTTTGAAACTCTGAAAAGATTGATATACCAATCCTCTTCTGCCATCCGGGGTTCAACCCCTTTAAGCTCTATCTCCATCCCCTCTTCCGTACACCTCGCATCGTCAACCAGATAAAGCGGTATGGCGAGTACCTCTTCGCAATACTCCAGTACAAAAAACTCCAGGCTTCTGTCCGGAGGATTCCATGCACTGTCGATATTTTTTTCTGAAATAATGAAAAAGTCCTCCATCACATATCCTTTTCATAACAGGTAAGATAGTGCTCACACTCTTTGCATATCTCGCTCTCTTTGTCCAACCTGTTCAGCACACTGCTAAACTCCTGTCTGAGACACTCGACATTGCGTGTACTGTAGACGATCGGAATATCTTTTGACTTGGCTTCTGCCCTGTAGTGTTTCATGGCGTTGTGGTTCAGGAAGTTGGTCAACATCACTACGATATTCACACCTGTCGGTATAGGCTTGTCCTGTTTTCTTCCTCTTTTTTGATTTCTGGCAGTCCAGTGGATGATACGCTCTACGCCGAAGTCGCACAACACTTCTCTGATCGGATTGATCTTGTCTCCGCCCAATATTAAAACAGACATCTGTTCTCCTTTTTTGATAACTGTTCTCAAATCATAAAAAGGTAAGCTTAAATATTTATTTAATTAATATCTATTTTCAATTTCATTATATATTTTTTCCCAAATGTGTCAGTCGGGAAGCGTGGAGCAGGATGGCATCGGACGAACCGGGAACCAGAAAAAAGAGTTCTCCAACAGTTTCAGACGCGATCTCTTCCCCGGTCTTATCCTGTGATACGGTGTGCCTCTTCTTCAAGCTGTTTGGCCACCCTGCCCGGTGTCGATGTTCCCCGCAAAAAAAGACGATATGCGACCGGAACGATAAAGAGGGTAAAGAGCGTTGCAGCCCCCACACCGGTCAAAACCACGATGCCGATCACGCTTCTGGTCTCCGACCCCACCGGAGGAGAGTATCAGAGGAATCGCTCCGGCAATGGTGGTCAGCCCCGTCATGACAATGGGACGGAAACGGGCCTGCGCAGCATGCAGCAGGGCATCATCAAATGCCTCCCCGCGGTCACGAAGCTGGTTGGCGAATTCTACGATCAGGATACCGTTCTTTGCCGAGAGCCCGACCAGAATGATCAGTGCGATCTGCGAATAGATATTGAGCGAACCGTCAAACAGGTAGAGTCCGTACAAACCTCCGCCCATGGCAAGAGGAACGGTAAGCATGATCACAAAAGGGTGAACAAAGCTCTCAAACTGCGCTGCCAGTACCAGATAAACCACAATAACCCCCAGCAAGAATACAAAGAGGATGGAAGAAGCGGACTCCATAAAATCGCGGCTCTGCCCTTTAAAATCAACCACCGCCGTGTCGGGCAGATACTCTTTGGCAACTGAAGTCAGGTACTCCAGTGCCTCGCCCAGCCGGAGATTCTCTGCCAGATTGGCTTCAAGCGTGACGGAACGGATCCGGTTATAGCGCGGCAAGGTTTCGGCTGCACCGTACTCTCTGATGCTGACCAGGTTGGAGAGCGGTATCAATGCACCGCTACGCTGGGACCGGACATGGATATTTTCAATATCGCCGAAAGAGCGCTGTCTGCTTCGTTCTCCCTCGACAATGACGTCATACTCCTCACCCCGGTCGATATAGGTCGTAATCCGTTTACCGCCCATGATCGTCTCCAGCGTCGTTCCAATCTCTTCAACCGTCACACCGAGTGTTGCCGCACGGTCATAATCGACAATAATGTCAATCTGCGGACGCGTCTCTTCATAATCACTGTCAATCCCCGGAAGCCCCGGGTTTGATTCATTCACTGCTTTAAAGAGTATATCACGCCACTCTGCCAGCTCTTCGTAGGTAGACCCGCCAAGCACGAACTGAACCGGTTTCCCTGTCCTGCCGCCGATCCCCTGGCGCATCACAGGAAAGGCGCGGACCCCGGGCAGGTCGGAGAGCTTTTTGCGTACCTCATCCATGATCGTCCACGCTGAACGGCGTTCAGACCAGTCATCCAGAATACAGATGACCATGCCGCTGTTAAAATTGGAGATATTGCCAAACCCCCGGGGCGTACGGACCAGTACCCGGTCTATTTCACCGCGCTTGACATACGCCTGCATCCGTTTTTCTATTTCACTCATATATTGATTCATATAGGCATATGTGGCCCCTTCGGGCCCTTTGACCATGACGAAGAAGGCTCCCCTGTCCTCTTTGGGAACAAATTCCCGCTTCACACCGGGGAAAATCCAGAGGGTCAGTACGAGCAGTGCCACGAAAGCCAGCACTGTTATCCACGGTTTTCGGATCAGAAAATCAAGCATTTTCATATAGATACCGCGCACACGCACCAACCCGATCTCTATCTTTCGCAGCAGCCAGTTCTCATCTTCCTGACTGTACGGCTTCAGCACGATGGATGCCAGTACGGGAGAGAGGGTGAGTGCGATAAGTGACGAAAAGCCTACCGCAGCTGAAATGGTAAGGGCAAACTCGGTAAAAAGCCTGCCGATATCACCCTCCAGAAAGGTGATGGGCACAAAGACGGAAATCAGCACAAGTGTCGTAGCAATGACCGCAAAGCCGACTTCACGTGTCCCGTTGTACGCAGCAACCAGAGGGGTTTCGCCCGACTCTCTGGTACGACGCACAATGTTTTCAAGCATGACAATGGCATCATCAACGACCAGCCCGATAGCCAGTACCAGGGCCAGAAGCGTCAGGATATTGATAGAAAAGCCGAGCGCATAGATCACGTAAAGGTAGCGATGATCGAGACCGGTACCGCTACAGCCGGTACCAGTGTCGCACGCCAGGAGCCCAAAAAGAGGTAGATGACCACAATCACACACAGGATAGCGATCAACAGCGTATAGTAGACCTCTCTGATCGAAGCCTCGATAAATATCGAACTGTCATAGCTCTGTTCGATGCTCATCCCTTCAGGCAGGGAGTTGTTCAGTTTGATGGTCAGTTTTTTGACACCCCGGGCCACATCAATAGTATTGGCCGTTGACTGTTTGATAATGCCGATACCCACCATCGGTACACCGTTGCCGCGAAAAAAGGTACGGTCTTCCCTGACACCCAGTTCCACCCGTGCCACATCCCCCAGACGTACCAGGTAGCCGTTATCCCCTGCTTTAAGCACCAGGCTGGCAAAATCTTCGGGTTTTTGAACATACGGTCGACTCTGGCCTGAAAGAGCCTCGTATCCGATTCCAGACTCCCCGCCGGCAGTTCGATATTCTCGGAGCGGAGCGCACTTTCGATGTCGGAGACGCTCAAACCGTGCGCCGCCAGTGCCTTACGATCGAGCCAGACACGCATCGCATAGGACATGCCTCCTCCCACACGAACCCTGGCAACACCATCAACTGTCGCGTATTGGTCCACCAGATAGCGGTTGGCATAATCGGTCAGTTCGGGGACACTCATACGGTCGCTCGCCAGATTCTGCCACAGGATGACTTCGTCGTTGCCATCTACCTTCTCTACCTCGGGCGGATCGGACTCTTCGGGAAGATTGTCGGCAATCCCCGATACCCTGTCACGTACATCATTGGCTGCCGCATCAATATCGCGCTCGATCGAAAATTCGATCGTCACGCTTGACCGTCCGTCACTCGAAGAGGATTCAATGCTTTCAATCCCCTCGATACCGGAGATCCGCTCTTCTATCAGCTCCGTGATACGGGTTTCGACGATATTGGCAGGCGCGCCGGGATAATTGACTTCAACCGTGACAATAGGCGGGTCAATATCGGGATATTCGCGCAGGCTTAAACGATCAAAGGAGACCAGGCCGAATGCGACAAGCAGCAGCGATATGACCGCGGCAAAAACAGGACGCTTGACGGAAATGTCAGAAAGTATCATCTACAGCCTTTTCCCCCTGAGGGTTCTGCAGAAGATCATCCAGGCTGTCGCCTCTCTTCTGTACCCCTACAATATGCACCGGCTTTCCGGGTTTGGCCCGCATCAAACCGTGGGAAACCACCTGTTCTCCCTCCCGAAGGCCGGATAACACTTCCACATACCCCTTCCTGCGCTCTCCGATGGTGATTTTCCGGTATTTTACCGTCGTCAAGGCACCTTCTCTCTGAATCACCAGTACCCGGCTTTGATCGCCGTCGCTGATTACGCACTGTTCCGGAAGGACGATACTCTTTCTGGCACTGACCTCCATCTCAATCTCCATCAGAAGGCCCGGTTTCAAGATGCGTGTATCGTTGCCGATCAATGCGCGCACCGTTACCGCACGGCTGATCGTATCGATACGGCTGTCAATGGCTGAGATGACCCCCTCGAACTCCCGATCCCCAAATGCCCTGCTCCCGGCCCTGATACGAAGCCCTTTTGGAGCAGGGGAAGATGGAGAGAGGGAACAGTAAAGTCAAGTTTCATGACAGTATCATCATCGATGGTGGCGATGAGCGAATCATTTTTGACAAGAGACCCCACACTGATATTGCGAAGCCCTAATACGCCGTCAAAAGGAGCGCGAATGCGTCGCAGTTCAATCCTTGCCCTGATGGCGCGGATCCGTGCCTGTGCCGTCTCTACTTCCAGACGGCTCTCGTCGAGTGCGGACTGGGATGCCGCCCCTCTGGCCGAGAGAGGTTCCAGACGCTTAAGCTGCCGTGACGCTTCGGCAAGCCTCGATTCCTCTTCTGCAAGTTCCGCAAACTCTTCGCGTGCATCCAGTTCGACCAGCAGATCGCCTTTTTTCACCCGCTGGTTGTCATCAAAATAGAGTGCCGTCACTCTCTCTGTCACACTGGCCGAGAGTGCTACCTGTTCGTTCGCCTGCAGGGTACCAAGCGCTTCGATCCTGTCGCTGTAAGGCTGGAGCGCTACATCCACGACATAAACCTCCGCCCCTTTCCCGGCGCCATTATCGGCATTGAGAAACACTGTACACAGAAAGACAGCGATAACCGGTAAATACAGCTTTATCATACCCTCTCCTTTTTCAGTTTTTCACCGCTTCCTAGTGCCCGGTGCAGGGCAATGCGGTATAGAACCAGATCATACTTTGCGGCGATCAGGCTGCGCTCCGCCTCATGCAGCGCTTTCCTTGCAGTAAGCACCGCAAGATAATCGCTGATGCCCTGTTCATACTCTGCCTGTGCTTCTCCGACCGTCTGCTTCAAAATAACGCGGCGCGCTTCAAGGCGTTTAAGGTATTCGCGCTGCTGCCCTTCGCTGTAAAGCGCCGTCTCCACCTCTTCTATCGCCTGGAGGTAGAGGCTTCCGAAAGCGGAAAGCTGTTCCTCATAGAGCGCTTTGTTCCGCTCCACTTCAGCCTTGCGGGCACCCCACTCCAAAAGCGGCTGCAGGAGTGAAGCGCCAAGCTCCCCAAGCGGCCCCGAGTAACTGCTGTTCTTCGTATAGTAGATGCCTGCACCAAGGGTCAAAGAAGGAAGACGGTCGGCAACTGCGACGGCAATCTCTGCATCGGCCGCGATCAGACGGCTGAGCTGTGCACGCAGGTCCGGACGGGATAGCAGCAGCTTTGAAGGAACACCGATACCGGAAGGCATGGCAACTTCAAGCAGCGAATTTTTTTGAGAGATGCGGGAGAGGCCGTCCGGCGCCTTTCCAAGCAGCAGGTCGAGGCGGTTTTCATGCCGCTGCATGGCTGCAAGTGCGGAGGGAATAAGGCTTTTGCTCTCGGCCAGCTTCTCTTTTTGCTGCAGCACCTCCACCTTCGTGGCAATGCCCTGTTCAAAACGCAGGGTTACCAGCTTAAGATAGTGCCGGTCAAGCTGCACCTGTTTACGCAACAGTGCAAGGTTTTGATACGCAGCCAGGGCCCCAAAGTAGGCACCGGCCACTTCGCTGCCCAGTGAGAGTTTCAATGCTTCAAGATCTTCCTGACGCGCCCGGACTTCCAGTGCATCGGAACGCGCTGCATTCTCAAGTTTGTCAAAAAGGTCGATTTCCCAGGAGAGTATCGTCCCGGCCTGCAGGCTCTCCTCTGTTTCGCTGTTGAGGAATTGCTCTCCCGCCTCTGCCTCCAGCGAGAGCCTGGGATAGCCGGCGACACCCGAAATGCCGGCAGCAGCACGCGCTGCTTTGATGCGGGCAATGGAGCGGGAGATATCATAGTTGCGTTCAAACGCAGTCTGAATAAGCGTGGAGAGATGCGCATCGCCGAATGTCTCATACCAGAATGACACATTCCTGCGGTCGGACGATACACCCCCGATGGAGGTATAGCGTTCCGGTATCCGGATCTTCTTTTGGAGGTTCGTGTTGACCTGGTGTGTGCTGCAGCCCAGCAGCAGCATCAAACAACCTCCAAACAGCAAGGTCCGCCCCACAGCCGTCTAAAATCGTACCTTTTGACCTCCTCGTGCACTATGGATAACTTTATCTTAAGCCAAAATGGCTTTCAAACTGCTGGTAAAGTAATTGTTGTCAAATACAATAACCTTTTTCAGCCTAAAAACATTTTGACCGCGACACCGTACAGGGCAAATGCCAGTATCTTTTTGATCGTTTGGGACGAAACCTTGAAATGCAGGATATAATTCCCGATCCTTCCCCCGATATAGGCAGCCGTTCCGACGATCATTAAAAGCAGGTAGTCAAGTTCTATATGGTGCGCATAGCTGAGAAAGGCAACGATGGAAGAGAAAGGTATCACAAAAGAGATGCCGATAGCAATCTTCTTGGCATCATATCCGAAAAGGAGCAGGATCGGAGAGATCACCGAGCCGCCTCCAATCCCCAGAAAACCGGAAAGCAGCCCTCCGACGGAACCGGCAAAGAGCAGAATCACTCTGTTTTTCCTGTCTGATCTTTCTGAAGAGGGTTTTTTAAAGAAGAGTATCATGGAGGCGATGATCAAAAGGACATAGGCAAAGACTGTTTTGACGACCTGCGTGTCCACAAGAAAGGAAATCCGGGCCCCGACATAGGCAAAGGCCATCGAGCTGGCTACGAGCGGCAGGACAAAAGAGAGGTCAAAGAGCTGTTTTTTCAGGTTGAGGTAGCTGCTGGTGATGGTTGTCACGGCATTGACAAACAGGCCGCTTACACGTGAAAGGTCGAAGCTAAGCCCGGCGATATTCAGGCCGGGGACCAGTGCGACCGCAGAGCCAAGCCCTGCGACTGCGAACAAGGTAGATAAGCCCAGTGTCAGGATAAAGTATGTGAAATATTCGATCATGAATAACCGGTAAGTACCTTTTGAAAGGTACTATCCCTTGATGCCGTCTGCTCTTGGAGAGACCAAAAAGCCGAAAAATACCTTGATATACAAGATAAAAGGAAGGGTCCAGACGATAGCCGACCAGAGATAAAGTTCGCTTGTATAGGCTTCAAAAAATGGAATGAGGCCTCTCATAAACGCAGCGATGATGATCAGGGTCACCATCAGGTGGGTATAGATATTGGAGGTCAGATGTCTTCCGGTATGTATCCATCCGATCACAATCATAATCATCAGATAGGCAAGTCCGTATCCTCCCGCTGTAATAAAGTGCCTGAAGTGGTTGATACCGTAAATATCCTCATTGAGTATATCCCATCCCATCAGGGCATATCCCAGGGCCAGCAGAAAAAAGACAGCTGAAAGATAAAGGACATACGGCTGGTTCCAGATAAATTTGTCTTTCAGGTTATAATCACTTGTAATCCCCAAAATGGCAGCACCGGCAGCAAGCCCCAGCCATCCCAGAGCAGAGTTTTCGGGATACAAAAACTCTACGACTGTAAAGAGTATGACCGTAAAGACGGCAAGGTTTGTCAAAGGGGGACGTGCGATATAGATATCGTCGATCTCCTTGTCTTCCATCATTTCGTTCACTGCTTCCATATTGACCCTTCTCATCGCCAGCAGGATAAGTACGACATGCCCGCCCAGTGCTATCTTGAGTATATCCATGGCAGGGGTTTGTGCCAACCCTGCCTGCGAGGCAAAAAACCATGTTTCCAGGGCAAACAGGCCTACCAGGGCATAACCCAGGCTGGCATGCCTCTGAAGCCGGTCAAGCACCACCTCTCTGGCAAACCAGATGATCCATCCCAGCATGGCGAGATTCAGGATGGCAGCGACATAGACCCCTGTGATATCTATCAGCCAGAAACTGATACGTCCGGCGATCCAGAGGAACATAACATATTTGAGCTGTTTGCCGATAAACGGTACCGTACCGGGAAAAAGTTCGGGAAGGCCCGTCGTCAGAAAGGCCAAAACCCCTGCGGTCAGTATCCCGAAAAGCATCTCATAGATATGCCAGGTCAGCGTATCCTCCATAAACGGTATGTTGAGAATTCCGCTCCAGACCAGCCCCCATAAAATCATCGAGAGCACCATATAGGGCGCAAGCAGCAAAAATACCGGCCTGAATCCGTACGCCAGATAGGAAGGTACATCTTTTTCATCGGGATAGTAGAGATAGTGGTTGGTTGCATGTAAAGTCTGTTCTTTGGTCTCTTCCATTATTTGAGCTCCAGTTCGAATGTATTGATGATCTCTTCATTCTGCAGTATTTTGGCAGTTTCCGTATAGATGAAATCGTCATCTCTCTGCTCCTGCGGCATGCTGTAGGCGAATTTTTTTACAATATGCCCGGGATCGGCTTTCAACAGCAGGATCTCATCGCTCAGCCGGATCGCTTCCATCAGGTCGTGGGTAATAAAAAGGATACTGATCTCTTTTTTGCCGATCAGCTCTATCAGAACGGATTGCAGCTCTTTTTTAAGTCCGATATCCAGTGCGGAAAAGGGTTCATCAAGAAAAAGCAGCGAGGGTTTTACGACCAGTGCCCTGGCAAAACTGACTCTCTGCTTCATTCCCCCGCTCAGGTCTTTGGGAAACTTGTCAAAATCTTCCTCTTCCAGGCCGAAAGCCAGTGCGATCTTCCGGGACTCTTCCATGGCCGTTCTTTTGTCTATACCTTTGGCCAAAAGCCCGAGGGCAATGTTGTCTATCACGTTTTTCCATGGCAGAAGCCGATCCTCCTGGAAGGCAAAGGCGCTGCTTGTAAAGGTGCTCTCTATCGATCCCTCCTCTACATCAAGCAAGCCTGCACAGAGATGAAGCAGTGTGGTTTTTCCGCCGCCGCTGGGCCCTACGACCGAGAGAACCTGTCCCTTTTTGACTGTAAAGTTGATATCTCTCAAAATCTCTGTAAATCCAAAATGGTGATTGAGCTTTGTAACTTCTAGCTTCTCCATAGTTCAACCTCTCTTTTAATCGGTTCTAAAATAATATACTCAATGAACATCAAAGATCCAACCAGGATCACCACCAGTGCCAGGGCTGTCGGTGTATCCAGCTGGCTTCGGGCAACAGCAAGCGATGCCCCCATACCATTGCTTGTTGCCAGCAGTTCGGCCATCACCACGATCTTCCATGCCATACCCAGTCCGCTTACCCATACGGGGAACACATAAGAGAATATATGCGGGAAATAGACGTCAAAAAACTTCATATGCCAGGGCAGATTGAAACTCTCAGCCATCTCTTTGAGGTTATCTTCGAGTGTTCTGGTCCCCTGCAGGGCCCCTACAAAGATAAGAGGAAACGAGGCGACAATCACCGTAAAGATAACGGTCTCGTCACTCATGCCGAACCAGATCATTGCCAGAACAATCCAGGCGATGGGCGGCATACCCAATAAAATAGTTACGATCGGACGGCTCATCATCGACGCCGTAGCAAAAAACCCTGCCAGAAGCCCGATCGCCGTTCCGAAAAACAAAGAGAGCGCAAATCCGACAGAGGCACGATAGATCGTTGTGCGTATCTCTGCCCATACGGCATCGTCCTGAAGCATTTGAAACAGGGTTTGCAATGTCTCAAGAGGTGAAGGCAGGATCAGGTTCCCGTAGATCTGGTTTCCCACGTCCCAACAGGCCATAAAGAGAAAGATGGAAGCAACTGCACCCCATCCGCTCCAGAGATAGGCAGGAAAATCTTTTAAAATTTTTAGTATGAACTTCACTGGTAATAAAATCCTTCATCCGGTAGTTTTTCCCCAATCGTTTTTGGATTGTTCTTTTTCAAAATATCAAAGAAAAATTCCAAATCTTTTTTGGCATCTTGGGCTGTTTCGATATCCAGCTGCACATGGGCAATACTGTCCGCTACGCCCTGGGCACCAAGCGCGGGAATGGTTTTTGCCACCATCTCTCCGGCTTCTTCGGGATGCGCTTTGTACCAGGCCAAAGACTTCGCATACTCTTCATTGAATCTTTTGATCACATGCTCATTGTTGATCATATCCCCGATCACGGCCATACCGCTTACAGGGATTTTGCTCTCCACATTGAATGCCTTCCCCCACTCTTCTTCTATATCCGGCCCGCGGTACAGATCCGGGGCAACGATCTTTAGGGGGAATGATCCTGTTTTGCGCAGAGCGATAGACGTTGCAGGTTCGGCCAGAAATGCATGGTCGACGCGCCGGAGTATCAGCATTTGCATCGCATCAATAGGCGAGTTCAGGTAACGGAGTTTAAAATCTTTTTTGGGATCCAGTCCCTGTTTTTTGGCTATCTCCTCAAAAAGGATATCCGGCATATCGGCACGAAACGGCATTGCTATTTCTGTCCCTGCAAAATCTTTGAGTGTTTTTTTGGTTTTGTCCCGTGTCAGTATGCTCAGTATACCCCATACAGAAACATTGAGCAGTTTTAATTCTACGCCTTTGTTATAGAGGTTTGCCCCTACATTGGTAGGAACAGCGATGAAATCAGCTCCTCCCCGCAAGGTATAGGCCCTCAACTCATCAGGGCTCTTCCAGAGTTTGAACTCAACCTCTTTAGCCACATCATTCAACGCACCGGTTTCTATCATATGGATAAGGGGATGAGAGACTGAAGCCATCGGCCCGCTCAGAATAAGCTTTTCTACTTTCTCCTCAGCACTGCTCTGCAGGGCAAAAACGAGAAAAAAAATGAAGATCATTTTTTGGTACATTTGATTCCCTTCCTGTTTGTAAATTTTAAAAGAATATTGCAACAATAAGATGATTTAGCTTATAGATTAATTAAATTAATAATTATTATCAAAAAAGGAATGATTATATTTTACATCCCCGTCCGGCAATATCTTCCAGGCTCGATTCCCGAAACATTTTCTGCAAAAGCAGTTTTGGTTCCATCCATTGGTCATGCAGGGCACATTTGCACAACCCGTTACAAAATCCGATACCCAGGACACATTGATCATCTTTGATAGAATCATTAAACAGATCCAAGATATCACTCACCATGATTTCTGAGCTTTTCTTTTTCAGCCTGAATCCGCCTTCTCTCCCTCTTATGGACTCAACCAGGTCAACTCCTACAAGCTCCGTCATGATTTTGGTCAAAAACTTATATGGAATCAAGAGTGTTTCAGCCAACTCTGTAGCATTGACAAGCGTTGTCTCTTTTTTGTCTGCCATATAAGCCAGAATTCTTATCGCATATTGTGATGAATTACTTAATTGCATTTCAAATCCTATCAATCTTTGTCATTCGACAGAATGGATATCTCCGTTGCAGGAAACAGAGCATTTTTTCCGACTTACAACTATAGATATTTTCATTATATATTTGGTTATAAGCGTAAAAAACAACCGCTTATCCTGTATCATAGCATACGCCCTCTTCAATTAAAAGCCTACTGACACATGCAATAGAAAAAACTTTTGAATTATAATAATAGCATATAATAAATATAATTACTACTTAAAGGTAGAATTAATTTAAAATTGTTAAGATTCCAAATACTACCTGAGAGTAGAATTTAAAAAAGGATTATCCATGACTGAACGTATAACAAAAAGTATGGCTAAAAATATCTATTACGGCGGCGGTACATTTGCACTGTTGATATTTTTAGCACTTACTTTTGATACCGTACATCAAATACCGGAGCGATCAAATGAAGTCAATATGACAGCATCTGTCGTTGCAGGTATTAAACCACTAACTAAACAGTCAAATAATTATGCTAAAAAATGTTATAATGTT
>JBEWPY010000129.1:0-3448 GCA_047689495.1 Candidatus Sulfurovum profundilacunae
TATTCCAATTTTCCAAACACTTTATACTTTTCCCAATATATATCGATTGCCTCTTGTAGCACTTGATCACTGATATTTAACCTTTTTTTAATACCATAAGTATCAATAAACAGATCAGACATCACCGAAATATGTTTGGACGGATAACGCATATAGTGTTTCATCGCTGCTTTGACCGTCTGTTCTCCACTGTATACCAGCAGATAGTTTTTAAACATCCCTTGTAAATTTGTCGGCAAATCCTTATGACAGGGAATGCAGTGACGCTCAAAAGCATTGTCGGACCACGCAAAACTAAAAGTGATAAAAGTTATTGCCAATATGGTTCTAATCATCTGTTTTATCATTTTAATACCTTACTTCTTACTACTGTTTTTCCTTCGCGGGTCGCTTTGCTCACCATCTCAGCACAATCCTTGTTCCTTCATCTTTTTTTGAGATTACCTCTATCTCAATAGCATACTCATCCAAAATATTTTTAACGATACTCAATCCGATACCGAAACCCCCTTCGCTGCTGTTAAACCGCATATATCTGTCAAACATCAGCCCCTGATCCTCCTGCGATATTCCAATACCCGTATCCCATATCTCAAGTCTGCCCTGCCGCAGCCTGATCCCGACGGTACCTTCACGCCTGTTATATTTGATCGCATTGGAAAGGAGATTGTCGATCACCCGTGTAAGCTTACGCCGATCCATAATAATCACGGCATCCTCAATATCCATATCATATAAAAGCGCTTTGGACTGTGCCAGCGACCTGAAGTACTCTGCCCTGTTATGCAGCAATGCTGCCATATCAATCTTCTCATCCTGATTGATTTTCTCCTGTTCAAGCGTTAGATAGGTAAGGTCTTTATAGAGAGTAGAAACCGTTTTGGCAGCGATATTGATACGATTAAGCTTTTTTTTGTTTTTTTCTACCATCACATCCGTATCCATCATCTCGATATTGGCAAGAATGGAAGAGAGCGGTGTATTAAGCTCATGGGTTGTATCTTTGATAAAACGGTCAAGCAGCAGGATAGAGTCTCTCATCGGTTTTACGAACAGTTTCGCCAGATAGAGGCCAAACAGTAAAAACGAGATAAACAACAAACTGCCGTAAATCATGAGATTTTTAAGCAGTTCGTTATGCCATTCACCGTCATCTCCTACCTCGATAACAAGATATTTTGCTCCAAGATAATAGATATCCAGACTTTTGACAAAGTGAATGATTCCCTCTTTGAGATATATCTCCTGTTTAAAATCGATAGTTTCGTTTTTCAGCAGTGAAAATATCTGTTTAAACTCAATATCATAAATTGCAGAACGAAAACGGGGGTCACGCGGATAGTCGGTACGCTCGTCAAAAAAGTGATGAAGTACTTTCAGGCGCCTGGTCTGTATGTAGGCGTATTTGGTAAGCTCGGCACGTTTTTCAGAAAGCATTAACTCTTTTCCGGTCCGATAATAGTGCTGGCCAAGCATAGTGATCACTACTATCACCATCAGGATATAAAGCAGCAGAAATCTCCGTAGGGATTTCTCTTCACTTTTCAGTAATGAGCTTGTAGCCTTGTTTTTTAATGCTGACAATTCTCTCTTTTCCTATCATTTTACGTAAGTTTTTGATATAAGTACGAAGGGCAGAGTCACTGGGGTCTTCATCATACCCCCACAGATGATCAAAAATATCTTCATGGGAGATCACCTCTCCTTCGTTTTTCATAAACAGTTTTAAAAGTGTCGCTTCCTTGTGCCCCAGTGAAACGCTTTTCCCTTCAATGACAAGCTCGTTATTGTCGATATCATACTCAATATTTCCAGCGATATTGATACGCTCCTTGTCCTGGTGAAAAAAACTGCGCTTAAGGAGTGTATCTATCCGTATTTTCAGCTCTTTGAGTGCAAAAGGTTTACGTATATAGTCATCACACCCGCTGTCAAATCCGCGCTCCAGGTCATCTACACTGTCCATCGAAGTGATGAAGATCGCCGGAGTTGCAATCCCCTGAGATCGACTCTCTCTTAAAAGTTCAAGCCCGTCTATTCCCGGCACATTGATATCCAGCAGCAGCAGGTCATACTTATTTTCATAAAGTTTTTCCTGCGCCTCTTCACCGCCCAATACCGAAACGACCTCATATCCATCATCCTCAAGGAATTCAGTGATCGTTTCATTGAGGTTGGCATCATCTTCAAGCAATAATATTTTACTCATTTTACAGGTACTGCCTCACCCAGTTTTGCAGCCTTCCCGCACTTAACGCACCACTGAGGCGCTCCACTTCTTTCCCTCCTTTAAAGACAATCAATGTCGGTATACTCTGGATACCGTACTGTGCTGCCAACTGCTGATTGTTCTCCGTATTGACTTTCAGAAACTGTGCCTGAAGCGGCATAGCCAGGGCCGCCTTTTCGAAAGCCGGTGCCATCTGAAGGCAGGGGCCACACCAGGGAGCCCAGAAATCCACCACGACAGGGATATCGCTATTCATGACAAAAGTACCGAACTTTGCAGCATCTGCTTCCAAAGGTTTGCTCTCGAGCAGGGAGTTCCTGCAGGCACCGCAGTTGGCTTTGGTATAGCTCTCCTTTTTCGGGATACGGTTGACTTTGAGGCAATGAGGACAGACAACGTTTAGATTCATACAAAAGATCCTTGTTATTCTTTTAAGACGCATTTTGAGCAAAGCCCAAAACTACGCTGTCGCTAAGACAACTTACGGCTCGGCATTTAGTGCCTCGCTTGCACTGAAATTTAGTTTCTTGTCAGCAGTTGGCTCACACGACTAGTCGTGTTAATAATTTATACTGATTAGGTATTATAGCGAATATAGTAAATATAAATTTAATCATACATGAAAGAAGGATATCGAAAATGGCTATGAAAGAACTTGTTGCAGGCGGCGGATGTTTCTGGTGTACGGAAGCGGTATTTGAACTACTCAGAGGGGTACAGGATGTAGAGAGCGGCTATGCCAACGGACAGATGCCAAACCCCACATATAGAGATATCTGTACAGGAGATACGGGATATGCGGAAGTGGTCAAGATCACCTATGATGATGGCGTCATCACAGTCGATACGCTTTTGGATGTCTTCTTTGCCACGCACAACCCAACTACCCTCAACTACCAGGGGGCAGACCATGGTACCCAGTACCGCTCCACGATCCTCTACAGCGACGAAGAGACCAAAAAGGCGGCAGAGGCAGCGATGGAAGCGGCCCAGGCTGACTGGAACGATCCGATCGTCACCAGGATAGAACCGCTGAAGAACTACTACAAGGCTGAAGCCTACCACCAGGACTACTATCAACAGAATCCTATGCAGGGCTACTGCATGGCAGTGATCCCGCCGAAACTGCAGAAGCTCAAAACGAAGTTCGGGAAGGAAGTGAAGTAATACAATCCATTGACAACATGAATAAATTTTTCTCGTCCCCTGACTTGAGAG
>JBEWPY010000130.1:0-3409 GCA_047689495.1 Candidatus Sulfurovum profundilacunae
TAATATTTGTCTATAGTGTCACCCTCGCCACAGCACATTTTAGCTAAAATACAAACGATTATTTACACTTCAAGTAAATCCAAAACTCATTTGTTTAAGGAACTACATAATGTCATGTCACAAAAATGCCTATATCACTACCCCAATCTACTATGTTAACGATATTGCCCATATCGGGCATGCCTATACGACGATCATAGCAGATACAGTTGCACGCTATTCACGTATGAGCGGACTGGATACTTTTTTTCTAACGGGCACAGATGAACACGGCCAGAAGATCGAAGAATCGGCAAAAGCAAAAGGCAAAAGCTCCCAGGCCTATGCAGATGAGATCTCCGCTGCTTTCAAAGATCTCTGGGATGACTTTGGTATCAGCTACGACAAATTCATCCGAACCACAGATGCAGACCATATGAAAGGGGTACAGAAAGCCTTTTCAGTGATGCATGAGAACGGTGATATCTACAAAGATACGTATAAAGGCCACTACTGTATCTCCTGTGAGACTTTCTTCCCGGAGATTCAACTGGTGGACGGCGAGTTCTGCCCGGAGTGCGGAAAAAGCACTACTGTCGTAGAAGAGGAGAGTTACTTCTTCAGACTATCCGAATACCAGGATAGACTCCTGCAGTGGTACAAAGAGAACCCGGAATGTATCCTTCCAAGAAGCAAAAGAAACGAAGTGATCCGTTTTGTAGAAGAAGGGCTAACCGATCTTTCGATCACACGTACAAGCTTTGACTGGGGAGTAAAGCTGCCTGAAGAGATGAATGATCCAAAACACGTCATGTACGTATGGCTGGATGCACTGATGAACTATGTGACTGCCCTGGGATACGGTACGGATGAAGCCCATATGAAATTCTGGCCTGCACGCGTACATCTTATCGGTAAAGATATCCTCCGTTTCCATGCGATCTACTGGCCGGCATTCCTGATGAGTCTCGATCTGCCTCTTCCGAAACATATCGCGGCACACGGATGGTGGACAAGAGACGGCGAAAAGATGAGCAAATCCAAAGGAAATGTGGTCAACCCCAAAGAGGTGGCTGATGCCTACGGGTTGGATAATTTCCGTTACTTCATGCTCCGGGAAGTACCGTTTGGAGGAGATGGAGACTTTAGCCAAAAGGCACTGATCGACCGCATCAACTCTGATCTTGGTAATGACCTTGGCAACCTGCTCAACCGCCTGATCGGGATGAGCGGTAAATATTTTGAGGGTGAAGTTTATTCGGGTCATATAAGTAAATTCTACCAGTCTGAACTTGATGAAGTACACACTTCACTTGATACACTGGAACCGCTGCTTTTTGAAATGCAGATCCACAAATATCTTGAAGAGCTCTGGAGGCCATTGACGGTTGCAAACAGATCGATCGACAAATACCAGCCATGGACGCTGATGAAAGAAGAGAAAAAAGAGGAAGCGATGGCACTTAACGGCCTTATCGCCGCCATTCTTGCAAAAGTATCGGTCATGCTCTATCCGGTGATGCCTGAAGTGTGTACAAAAATTTCCAGAGCCTTAAACTTCGAGATCGGCAAGGAGAGCTGGAGAAAGCTTATTAAAGAAAAGGGCCTTCTGGAAACGTTTAAACTGGAGAAGATCGATCCGCTCTTCCCCCGTATCGAAGAACCACTTTTGACTCAAGTACAACCGGTTGACACAAAAGAAGAACCGAAAAAAGAAGAAAAAACCGAAGGTGTAGCACTCATCGGTATCGACAAGTTCTTTGAGACTGTACTTAAGATCGGTACGATCGTAAAAGCCGAAGAGGTACCTAAAAGCAAGAAACTTCTGCTTCTTCAGCTCGATGTAGGTGAAGAGAAACCGCGTCAAGTCGTAGCGGGGATCAAAGAGTGGTATACTACAGAGGAGCTTGTAGGGACACAGGCATGTGTCGTTGCCAATCTCAAACCGGCAAAACTCATGGGGATGAAGAGTGAGGGGATGCTGCTTGCTGCAAAAGATGAGAACGGGCTCAGCCTCCTTCGCCCGGAGTCTTCTAAAACGGCCGGAACCGTAGTCAGCTAATGAAGATCGAAGATATCCTAAACCTCACTGACGGCACCCTTGCAAATGAGCCGAAAGTGCAGGCTGTTTCCGCCGCTACCGTATTTCCATCCAAAGTTGAACATGGCGATCTTTTCTTTTCTTCCGCACAGGAAGATATCGACAAAGCGATAGAGAACGGTGCCTATGCCATCGTCTATGATGACAAAAATATTATCAGAAACGATAATGAGATCGCCTGGATAGAAGTCTCTGATATCAAACTCGCAGCTTTCAAGCTTATCCGTTATGTCACCCTCAAAAAAGAAGCCGAATTCTACCTGCTGGAACCGCATGAACTGAGCTTTCTGAAGATGATCCTTACACATAAAGGTACCGTAGGGTTTATGGCAGAGGACTGGCGTAAAGTTTTTGAACAGATACTCAACTCGGAGGACCATCTTTTTGTCAGTACCGACAAAGAACTGCTTGGGCTGATCAAGCCGGATGTTAAAAAACCCAAAGAAGAGGTAGAAGGCTATCTGATCTCAGACACGCTTTTCAAATCTACCTTCAAAGTCGGAGGATATGTCTATCAGGAGAAAGAGCTTATCCCGTTCCACCTGGATTTTCTGCTGCGTGTGATTGACTTTTGCAACACGCATGATCTGCCGTATGATATCGAGCGTATCAAATACACCAGACACTTTATACCGGTCTTTATCGATACCAACCTTCAAAATACCGGTATGGGAAAGAGTGATCGTGTAGCGATCTTTACTGACAACCTTGACGATATCAGCCGAGCCAGAGAGTACATCAAGCGTTCAAACAACTGGGTCAAAAGCATCGTCCTTACTCCGCCGAAAACGAAAGTAGAAGGGATTGACCGCCCTCACTGGTTTGAAAGCGAAGAGGAAGTCAGAGAAATACTCAAAAACATCCACTTCAACTATGCTTTTATCTACAAAGCAGACAAAAGTATCCTTCATACGATCAAAGAAGAGTATAGCCTTTTCTAAGTTTTTCAACATATAAAACCTTACCCTTCCTATTCTCCTGAGAGAGGATAGGAATACAACAATGATATTTAAAAAAATTATCTTAACTATTTTATTGATCTAAACAGTATGACTTAAAATAATTAATGTTTAATCAATTTATTATGTTTATTTTTGTCATTTTGAATCCAAAAACAGAGAGATAGAATAAAAATATAATTAAAAAAAACTTATCATTATTATAATTTTAATTGATTTCAATTAAGTTTTCTTTTGTTATGATATCGGTTAATTTTTACAAGGAAGGTAATTGGACAATGAAAAAATTAATCGGTATCTCATTAGCTGCAACCGTTGCGCATAGCGTTCAAACCGGCCACCAAACGCGTTAACATCCGGCCACCATCTT
>JBEWPY010000025.1:0-19955 GCA_047689495.1 Candidatus Sulfurovum profundilacunae
TTAAATTAGATGGTGTCAAGAGAGGGACTTGAACCCTCGACCTCCGGCTTATGAGACCAGCGCTCTAACCAGCTGAGCTACCTTGACATCTTGTTGGAGGTCGAAATTATAGCTATGGTTTGCTTAATAGAACTTAAAAGACTTTAAAAATCAAAGATTTAACAGTTTCTCAACTTTTTCATAGTCAAACCCGCAAACCCACTGTGTCCCAATGAGATAAACCGGGACTCCGCGACATCCATGTTTTTGACAATCTTTCGCTGCTTTTTGATCTTTGGTGATGTCGATAGTTTTAAACTTGATACCATTGTCTCTTAAGTGTTTTTTTGCTGTAGTACACCATTTACATGTCGGAGTGGTAAAAAGAACGACCCTCTTCTGTTTTTTAGGCTGCATAGCTGCTCCTTGAAACAAATACTTCATCAAAATATACCACCTGCATGCTTAAAACTAATAATATTTATATCAAAAAGTCTTAGTCAATATGACTAAACTGCATTGACATTAATTGATTTTTTTTGTAGAATTCTCGCACAAAACCAAAACATTCAAAGGAGCAATAATGAACTTTAAACCATTAGGTGACAGACTATTGGTAGAGCGCATTGAAGAGGTTTCTACCACAGCATCGGGGATCATTATTCCTGACAATGCAAAAGAGAAACCCTCACAGGGAAAAGTTGTCGCTGCAGGCGATGAAGTAGAAGGTGTAAAGGCCGGTGATGTGATCGTATTTGGCAAATATGCCGGCAGCGAAATCACGATCGATGGCAGCGAATACCTCATCATGGATCTTTCTGATGCATTGGGTATCCTGGGATAACTTCATTTTTCAATCAGTAAATACTATATCAATATAAAAAGGATTTAAAAGATGTCAAAAGAGATATTTTTTTCAGATAAAGCAAGAAATGGACTTTATGAAGGCGTTACGAAACTTGCTGATGCAGTCAAAGTAACCATGGGGCCAAGAGGACGTAACGTTCTGATCCAAAAAAGCTACGGTGCACCAAGCATCACAAAAGACGGTGTGTCTGTTGCGCGTGAGATAGAGGTACCTGATGCACTTGAAAATATGGGTGCCCAACTTGTAAAAGAGGTAGCAAGCAATACCGCTGATGAGGCAGGTGACGGTACAACGACCGCGACCATACTGGCACACTCTATCTTCAAAGAGGGCTTGCGCAATATCACTGCAGGAGCCAACCCTATCGAAGTCAAAAGAGGAATGGACAAGGCAAGTGCAGCGATTATCGAAGAGCTGAAAAAGATCACAAAAGAGGTAAAGGACAAAAAAGAGATTGCCCAGGTTGCGACAATCTCTGCAAACTCTGACAAAACCATCGGTGATTTGATCGCCGAAGCGATGGAGAGAGTAGGAAAAGACGGAGTGATCACGGTAGAGGAAGCCAAAGGGATCGAAGATGAGCTTGAAGTAGTTGAAGGGATGCAGTTTGACAGAGGCTATCTCTCTCCATACTTTGTCACTGACTCGGAGAAGATGACTTGTGAAATGGAAAATCCACTGATCTTAGTGACAGATATGAAGATTACTTCACTCAAAGACCTTGTACCGGTACTGGAGCAGATCCAACAAAGCGGAAGGCCACTCCTTATTATCGCAGATGATCTTGAGGGTGAAGCCCTTGCCACACTGGTACTGAACAGACTCAAAGGTGTACTGAACATCGCGGCGGTGAAAGCACCTGGTTTTGGTGACAGAAAAAAAGCGATGCTTCAGGATATTGCTGTCTTGACCGGAGCTACGGTCATTACAGAAGAACTTGGCCTTACCCTTGAAAAAGCGACACTTCAAGACCTCGGTCAGTGTGGTAGAGCTGTGATAGACAAAGACAATTCTGTCATTGTGGACGGTAAGGGTGCTACAGAAGCGGTTGAGACAAGAACCAACGAGATCAAAACCCAGCTGGAATCTACAACAAGTGAATATGATAAAGAGAAGCTGCAGGAGAGACTGGCAAAACTTTCCGGCGGTGTAGCCGTCATTAAAGTAGGTGCTGCAACCGAGACTGAAATGAAAGAGAAAAAAGATAGAGTTGATGATGCTCTCTCGGCGACAAAAGCAGCTGTGGATGAAGGGATCGTGATTGGTGGCGGTGCCGCACTTATCAAGGCTGCACAAGCTGTAAAGCTTGAACTTGATGGAGACGAGGAAGTCGGTGCACAGATCATCCTGAGAGCAGTATTTGCCCCGATCAAACAGATCGCAAATAATGCAGGATTTGATGCAGGTGTGGTCGCTGATAAAGTAGCAAATGCAAAAGAACCGAATACAGGATTTAACGCTGCAACAGGTGACTATGTCAATATGATCGAGGCAGGGATCATCGATCCGCTGAAAGTAGAACGTGTGGCCCTTCAAAATGCCACTTCTGTCGCCAGCCTTCTTCTTACAACGGAAGCAACCGTTTCGGATAAGAAAGAAGATCCTTCTCCAATGCCGGATATGCCACAAGTACCTGGCGGTATGGGCGGAATGCCGGGAATGATGTAAATTCCGACAAGCCCTTTTATCAGGGCTTGTTTAAAAACTCCTTACTCAATGTATCGTATAGTCTTTTAAACTATCAAAAGAGGTACAGATACTCAGTCTATGCAAATCGGCCCTTTCCATGGTTTTCCCTGTTACAGTTTTAACGGGAATGATCAAATTATGAACGGTCTAGCTCTATTTTCCTTAAACATAAAGCTTCAACCCTGCTGGTTTCATCTTCCAGAATAAATTTTTCATTGGCTACAATTTGATCCAATGGTACAGCTACCCCGTTTTTAGAGACCTGAGCCCATCCTTTTTGATACTTGTGCTGAGGATCGTTCATCTCCATCTTTTTGGCCAGGTAGGAAAGATGTTCCTGTTTTTGCTGTAGTAAAAATGTCAGATTTTGCGAAAAACTGCTTTTTATACCGGGGAGGAGGGAAGCCCTGTTTTCAAGTTTATACTCAACTGCACGTTTGAATTCATTGTTTAACTCTTTAAATTGCAAAGTCTTTTCCTGAAGCCTGCGAAGTGGTGAAGCACGAAGTATCAATTCGTTTTGATGGTTCAAAACGCTATGTGCCTGCTGAATTTTTTCTCTGATCAGGTAGGCATAACGTTCTTGTAATTCACTCAGTGCAAAACGTGTCTCCTGTATATCCGGCAGTATCATCTCTATGGCTGCACTGGGTGTCGGTGCACGAAGATCGGCTGCAAAATCCGAGATCATGACATCCACTTCATGCCCTACGGCACTTACCACAGGTGTTTTCATAGCATAAAGGGCATCGGCAACCATCTCTTCATTAAAGGCCCAGAGGTCTTCCGTACTTCCGCCTCCGCGGCCGACCACTATAGCATCAGCTTCCAGTCTATCTGCATATGCAAGGGCTCTGGCGATCCGGGGAGCGGCACTTTCTCCCTGTACCAGTGTATCTACTACCGCTACTTCAAGCAGGGGCCAGCGTTTTTGGATGACCTTCAGCATATCATGCAATGCTGCACTCTCTTTGGCTGTCACCAATACAAGTTTGCGTATGATTTTCGGTATCGGTTTTTTCTGTTCAGGATCAAAATATCCTTTTGCCTTCAGCTTCTCTTTGAGTTGTTCATATGCGAGTGCCAATGCACCCTTTCCATACGGTTCAACTTTGACTGCATAAAATTGATACTCACCCCTGGGGGTGTAGACACCTACCGAGCCTTCTATCACAATATGCATTCCTTTTTCAAGACGAAATTTCATCCTGGCAACATTGGAACGCCACATCACACACTTGATCGATGCTGCACTGTCTTTGATGGAAAAGTAGAGATGTCCTGAAGTATGGTACGTGACAGAAGCCACTTCCCCCTCCACAAGAATATGCATGAACGTTGCTTCAAGAAGGGATTTTATCTTGGTATTAAGAGAGGAGACAGTCATTAACGGCTGTGACATTCATGGTCTCCTTTGACTCATAGCACTTATACTTTTTGCGCAACAAGCAGTGTAGAGATCCCCATAGAGAATGACTTGGTATATTTCATCTCAAATCCTGTTTCCCTTAGTTCGTTCTCAAGCATTTCGGTCGTTAGAAACTCTTCGATAGAATCGGGAAGATATTGATAGGCTTCATAGTTTTTTGAAATGATTCCGCCAATTCTGGGAAGTACTTTTTTCATCCCGAAATCTACAATCTTATCAGTCAATCCGCTTCTATCCTGCTTGGTAAATTCGAGGATCACCACGATACCGCCCGGTTTCAGTGCACGGTAGAACTCTTGCAGTGCCTCTACCCTGTCAACTACATTTCTGATCCCGTACGAGATAGAGATGATATTCGTACTTTCATTCTCTATAGGAAGCTTTTGGGCTTTACCCTCAATAAACTCTGCAAAGTCTGCCTTCTCTTTCGCTACCTCCAGCATCCCTACCGACGGGTCGACTCCCACAAACTTCTCAACTCTGATCCCTTTCTCTTTGGCGATATTTTTCCAATACAAAAGAAGATCGCCTGTCCCTGTAGCTACATCTGTGATCTGGGCAAGCGTATCGGTATCCAGTATCTCATACGCTTTATCACACCCTTTTTTGCGCCACTGTTTATCAATACCGAAACTCAATACTCTGTTTGCGAGATCATACGTTGATGCGATATCATCAAACATATGCACTATTTTCTCTTGTTTTTCTTCTTTGTCAGTCAGTTTTTCAATACCCAACGTTCTTACTCCATATCATCATATCTACACCTTTTTTTGTTTGATGCAAAAACTGCAAATTCATATCAACATTATAGGTTAAAGAGTTTGCAGAAAGCTTAGGGGTCTGATAGAGCAACAACCAGTCTATCCTCTCTTTAAGTGCCTCAAGCATGCCTTCTCCTCCTTCAACCATGACAAACGAAGGCCGTTCCAGAAACGTTAAATCATTACTGATGCGCACTTCCCTGTCTGCAACTCTAAAGAGCGGTATTTCCCTGTCAAAACTCCCTTTTTTAGAGTAGATCATCACATTGGGAGCTTCTGCGCCTGTAAAACGGCAATCCAGTGTCGGCCTGTCCTCACGTACAGTATTCCCTCCTATAAGCAGGGTATCGCACTTTTCTCTAAGCTGATGCACATGTGTCAAAGCGTCCCGGGAGCTTAAATAGCCCCCGCCGATACGTCCGTTGGTGGTCTGTGCCAGCTTAAAAAACACAAAAGCTCTTTCCTGCCATATCTTAAAAGGTTCCAGCAGCAGTTCGGCAGCCTCTTTCAACACGCCGAATGTCACATTTTCAAGCAGTTTCATGCCACCGTCATGGCCCTTTATCGGGTCAGAGGCGGCGATCACTACTCTTTCCAATCCAAGCTTGGACAAAAGCAAAGCACAGGAAGGGGTTTTACCCTGATGCGAGCAGGGCTCGAGTGTCACGTAGATCGTACATTCTGCAAAAAAATACTTGGAAAGCTGCAGTAAAAAATCATGGGATTTTTTGGAATCAAAAGAGTCAAAATTGACTTTGCTGCCACTCAATGATTCATAGGCACCGATCAGTGCCAGCACTTCAGCATGAGAGGTTCCGGCTTTCTGATGGGCTGCAATGCTAAGAATCCTGCGCTCCTTGACTACAACAGCGCCGACAGCAGGATTCGGGTAGGTAAGTCCTTGATACTTCCATGCTTCATCAAGGGCCAGCTGCATAAAAAAATGATCAAATTGCATACTGCTCCTTTGAACCAGTCAGATCAAGAGAATGCTAAAACTCAAAATAGGTTTTTACGGTTCCCAGCTGATCGTAGGTAAAAGATTCGTCTCCTTGCTTCGTGGCCACTACGATACCCTCTTCATCAGCACGCTTCAGTTCACCTTTCAATTTATCGCCGCCCAGTATTTTGACTTTGACCTTCTCTCCGATGGCATTTTGAAAATGATTGGGTCTGGAAAGCTTGCGCTCAATTCCCGGTGAACTGACCTCCAGTCTGTAGGCACCGCTTAGTGGCGGATGCACATCCAAAAAGGGAGAGAGTTCATTGGAAATATCTGCACACTGGTCAAGTGTAATTCCGCCTGTTTTGGTGATGAGAACACGGTAGATCGTCTCATCAAATTCAGTAACGGTCTCTATCCCATAAAGCGATGCACCGTTGGCCTCAACAATTTTTGCGATCTGCTCTTCCAGTTTACCCATAAATACGCCTTTCTCGGTGCGAAATCACACCCTTCATACAGAAGCTTTTCAAAAAAAGCCTGCCGGAATTCTCTGCTATTCGTTATTAACTATTCACTCTTTTTACTGATCTGTGCAAAAAGTTCTTCCATACGTTTTTGTTTTTCAAGCTGTTCATCAAACTCAAATGTCAGGCGCGGTGCTTTGAACCATCCTTCGCTCTGCTTACAGTGGTTTTGCACATATCCTGCCACTGCACGCAGTTGGCGAAGTGCCTCCCTCTGCTCACTTTCACTTAAAAATGATTTATCCAGATACACCTTGGCATCACTTCTCCCTTTGGAACAGACTACTTCTGTCACCAAAAGCGAATTGATACGTTCATCATCCAGCGTCGCCAATGCCTCAGGAATCACCTCCTTAAGTATCGACTCAACACGGTGACGTTTGATCTCCTCTTGTGTCATTGCAATACTGCCTGTTCCTCAACATCTTTGAAGGTTTCGATCACATCACCCTCTTTCATATCATTGTAGTTCTCAAGCATGATACCGCACTCATATCCACTCTTAACCTCTTTTGCATCTTCACTGAAACGTTTCAGTGATGCAATCGTGCTTTCATAGACAACCACACCGTCGCGGATCAGTCTGGCTTTGCTTCCTCTTGTGATGACACCGTCGCTTACCTTACATCCCGCAATCGTACCTACTTTGCCAACTACGAATGTCTCACGCACCTCAGCCTGTCCGGTCACCTCTTCACTGATCACAGGGCTCATCATACCGCCAAGAAGCGCTTTTACCTCATCGATAAGGTCATAGATGATTGAGTATGATTTGATCTCAACACCAAGCTCTTTGGCTTTCTTCTTCACAGCACCAGTAGGGCGCACATTGAACCCCAGGATCACTGTATGTTCAGAGGCATCCGCCAGTGTGATATCACTCTCTGTGATGCCGCCCACACCCTCATGGATGATATTGACTTTGACCTCTTCGTTTTTAAGCTTATCAAGGCTTCCCTTGATTGCTTCGAGTGAACCTTGTACATCTGCTTTGATAACTACAGGAAGTGATTTCAGTTTACCCTCAGCGATAAGATCTGAAAGATCATCAAGAGAGGCTTTTGTACTCTTGGAGAGTTGCTTTTCCCTATCGTACTCTGCTCTCTTTTCAGCCAATTCTCTCGCTTCTTTTTCACTATCCATTACGATAAGTATTTCTCCGGCACCCGGTACTTCATTGAGTCCAACGATTGCCGCAGGTGTACTTGGGCCGATCTCCTTCACGTTCTTCCCGTCATCCAGCCTGATCGCTTTGATGCGTCCATACGTTTTACCTACGATCGCACTGTCACCGACTCTAAGCGTACCGTTTTTGATGATAACGTTCGCCACAGGCCCAAAACCTTTCTCCAGAGAACTCTCTACCACTACAGCTTTAGCTTTACGAGATGGGTCAGCCTCCAGTTCCATCACCTCTGCCTGAAGCAGGATCGTCTCAAGAAGATCATCAATACCCATACCGGTATGGGCGGAAACCGGCACAAATTCGTACTCCCCGCCCCAGTCTGTAGCCATCACATCAATCTCGGCCAGTTGTGCTTTTACATTGTCAGGATTGGCGCTCTCTTTATCCATCTTGTTCACAGCTATGATCATCGGTACACCTGCTGCTTTTGTATGGGAAATCGCTTCTTTGGTCTGCGGCATCACACCGTCATCTGCCGCTACTACGATAATCACGATATCTGTTGCCTGTGCCCCGCGAGAACGCATCTCCGCAAACGCTTCGTGTCCCGGTGTATCGACAAAGGTGATCTTCTTGCCGTCTTTTTCCACCTGGTACGCACCCACGTGCTGCGTGATGCCCCCTGCCTCTTTATCCGCTACTTTTGCTGAACGGATTTTATCAAGGAGTGAAGTTTTACCATGGTCAACATGACCCATGATCGTAATGACAGGCGGCCTTTCTTCAAGATTCTCGTCTTCAAGCGCATCATATACCGCTGTGTAATCCAGCTCATCAAGCGGGTTCATCGTAGTCACTTCTACACCGAACTCTTCGGCAAGTATCTCGATCTCGTCTTTGGAAAGGAAATCATTTTTCGTTACCATCATACCCAGCGCGAAAAGTACTTTAACGACATCTCCGACTGACTTGTTGACTTTCTCGGCAAATTCGTAAACCCTTACATTCTCCGGTATCTCGATTGAAGTGACCACTTCCGTATTGACCTCTTTTACATATTTCTTACGTTTTCCCCCACGCTTTAGAGAACGCTTTTTAGGACGGAATGCCGGCTTGCCTTTACCGCCTATGCCACCCATGGCTTCACGTTTTTTTGCCTCTTCTTTGCGCTTCTGCTCCTGACGCATCATCTCTTCATAGATATTCTTGTCTGAAAAATCCAAAAGCACGACTTCCTCTTCTCCAAACCCCGAACTGATCTCTGTACTGATATCGCTGTTTAAAATATCCAGCTTCTCTCCGGAATCTCTGGCTTCGGCCACTTTTTTCGGTTTTTTCTTCGCTGCATAGGGCTCAGTGCTTGCCTCCCCGAGCGAGATCTTTTTCTTCGCTTTTCCTGGTGCAGGCTTCGCTTTTCTTACGATCTTTATGCCACCGCGGGAAAGAGCTTTTTTCCTACTGCTCTCATCTCCTTCTTTGACTTTTCTAATCTGTGCAGACGGTTCTTTTGTCTGAGAAACAACCGAAATACCTTTACGCTTCTTCGCCTCTTTTTTTGATGCAGGAGCTTTCTCTTCCTTTTTACTCTCTTCTGCCTCAATCACTTTTTCAGGTTCAGCTGTCTTGCTTTCTTCTTCTCCTGCTGAAGGTGCTTCAGTTTGTGCCTGTTCTTTTGGCTCATCCGCTGCAGCCGGTTCTGCTTTTTTCTTTTTTACCACTTTTACTTTCGGCTTGTTCTCAGGTTTTTTAAATCCTTTGGGCAATGTACCGCTGATTGCATATTCTACCAGTACTCCCGCATTATCCATGCTGATGGTACTGTTCGCTGCTTTTACATCAAAGCCTAGCTCTTTTGCCTTGTCCAGCAAATCTGCATTTGATAATCCTGCTTCATCTGCAATCTCTTGGATTCTAACTTTATCCATTATCTGTCAACTCCTGTAAAAGCTTTAAAAAACGTTCTTCATCAAGTCCAAAACGTTTGATTATGCTTCTCATTTTTTTTTGATTTTTGATACATTTATCACAAAGGTATAAACTTCGGCCTTTTCCATCATATGCAATCATCTCTTTGCCATCCAACTTCAATCGCAGCAAACTGCTTTGTGCCTTCCTGCTGCGGCAACTGATACACATACGTATAGGCTGTGTTTTTGTCATCCGCGTATTATACCCAATTAGAATTAAGCTGCTCTAAGCTTTGGCTGTTACACCATAGTTATCCAGATTTAACACCATCACTCTGAAGCGGGGAAAACGCGCGCTGAGTGATTGGGCAATCTTTGGAGCATCTTTCTCATACGCCAGTGAAAAAAATGTCGACCCGGAACCGGAAAGTGTACTCATCAAAGCCCCTTGCTTTAGGGCCAGCTTTTGCACATCAAAGAGTTCGGGCATCATCTTCATACGTCTTGACTGGTGCAGCTTGTCTTTAGAGGCGATACGCAAAAGATCCCATGACTCGGACATAAAAAGAGCTGTCATATAAGAAGATCTTGATAACGAATAGATCGCTTCTTCTTTTTTATATACTTTAGGCAGAACCGTTCTTGATTTTGCCGTAGAGATCGTACGGTTCGGTACGACAACGACCGCTTTGAGATAATCGGGAAGCCGTCTTTTTTTGCTGTAAACACGTCCGTTTTCTACGCACGCAACATTAAATCCCCCCATCACTGCCGGAGTAATATTGTCCGGATGGTTCTCATAACGAAGTGCCTGGTTAAGGATTTCGCGTTTTGTATACTTCACTCCGGCAGCCGTATATGCTGCACTCAAACTGGACACGATCACTGCCGAGGAGCTTCCCAAACCTCTCGAAATGGGAATACGGTTATGAAATTCAAAACGAAAATTATCTCTCCTGTTGGTTAATCTTTTATAATTTTCATGAAAGATATTTAAAAAAAGCGTATTTTTTTTGATCTTGGGATTATCTGACCCTTCACCATGCGTAGAGACAGATAAAAACTTTGACGGTTTAATAATAATCTCATTTCTTAATTTAACAGCAAGGCCCAAAGTATCAAATCCCGGTCCGAGGTTAGCCGATGTGGCTGGTACACTTACAAACATAATTATCCATTATCTTTTAAACAGCCGGTATCCTGTATTCAGGTTCTGATTCTTCATCTAACGGTAGATCATGAATACTCTGAGGCAATGTAAATTCAACAATAGCCGGCTGTTCAATTTTTTTTGTTATTATAGTCTCTTTTTCCTTGGCAAAGTAAAGGTTTCCTACTGCTTTGATGGGAGCGCCGCCATTCAGGGCGAAAGCGCTACACCCCAAACATCTGATCCCTTTAGTGGTCTCAATGGTTTTAAGCATAACATAGGTGAGCTTAATCGCCATATACGACCCCGGTCCTCTGGTATAGATGATATTTGAAAGCGCATAACGATCCATACACTCTTTTAGCAACGGTAGAAGGATCTGGGATGTTTTTTTGTCGCTGGAGAGGGTTTCTATCAACTCTCCATCCCGATATAACCCTATGAGAAGGGGTGTAGCGATAGGGATAAGAAGCAATTCGAATTTAGGCGAATGATTTTGCAAATTCTCTACTTCGTAATTCATTCACTGTAACCAGCTCATAATTAGTACTGTCAGAAAGCAGTTTCGAAGTAAGCTCAAAATTAAGCTTGTGACTTCCTGCAAACGATTCATACTTTCCCAATATGTTGCTTCCCGAAACCATCAAATCACCCATCGCATCAAGTATCTTGTGTCTGGCAAACTCATTTTCAAAACGCAGTCCTTCAGGATTCAGTACTTTATGGTCATCCAATCCTATCGCATTTTGAAGCGATGCACCAAGCGCAAGGTTCTGGCTCTGCAGATACTGTATATCCTTCGCAAAGCCGAATGTCCTCGCTCTGGCAATCTCATTCACAAAATTTTGGGTCGAAAATGAGAAGGAATGACTTTGATCTCCGATCACCGGGTGATCAAATTTTACACGGAAGTCAAACTCGGCACTGTGATGCGGAGTGAGTCTTACGAACTTCTCTCCCTCTGTTACTTCAATCTTCTGTCTGATACGAATCAGCCTCTTTGGTGCATCCTGTTCAACGATACCCGCTTCATCCAAAAGCAGACAAAATGAGATCGCAGAACCATCCATCGCAGGCATTTCGTTTTCATTGACCACGACACGGAGATTATCGATACCATAGGCATAAACGGCAGAAAGAAAATGTTCGATCGTAGAGATAACCCCTTTTTGTGAACCGATAACCGTAGCCATGCGCGTATCGATAACCGAAGAGGGAGAAAGAGGAATGCTCATTGCCAGATCCTCACGGTAAAATACAATTCCTGCATCAATATCCAACGGCTCCAGCGTCAGTTTGATGGGCTCACCTTTATGTAAACCGATACCCACAACCTCAACCGGCCTTTTAATGGTACGTTGCTGCATACATAGATCTCCCGCTTTCAATTTTCTTAAATTATAACCTAAACTAAACAAACATGCAACATTCTACTGTATAATCATTAATCATCTGTCAACACTTGGTAAACTATTTTTGAATCACTTTATCGGCCTGGGTAAAAATATCATCAATATTTTTTTTGATCCAACTCCCGTCAAACCACTCTACAGGCCTCACTTCTATCCCTTGCACCAGGACACCAAAATGTAAATGATCCCCAAGTGCCAGCCCCGAAGTTCCTGTCTTTGCGATGGCATCTCCTGCCTTGACCCTGTCACCTTCTTTAACCATCATTTCCGAACAGTGCCCATACAGCGTATATAGCCCCAACCCATGGTCGATCATCGGCATATTCCCATAGATTCCGTTGTAGCTTGCAAAAACCACTTTACCCGGATTTGAACTGCGGATTGTTGCCATTTTTGTACTCGCCAGATCATAGCCAACATGATAAGAGTGCGAAACTTCATTGCTCTTGTCTCCATAATAGTAATGCCTCTCGTCTCCGTAACTTGCAACCTTTGCCCCGTTTTTAAGCGGATAGAACTTTACGATACTCCATTGTGTCAGCAGATCTTTTGAAAGATTGCTGCTCAGTTTATGAATCATGTCTTCATTGTTTAACCGCATGGTTTCATTGACCGCCCTGAGTCTTTCCATGCGTTTGTCGATATGTTCATATTGCTGGTCCGCTGATGCCAGATCCCTAATCTTGCCATCAATAAATTTATCACTCAATGGAATCCAAGATACTTTATAGTCATGTTTTTTTGGATAAAACGGGATATGTTTCGAATGGCTATTGCCGGCTGAGTCCTCAGCTACGGCTTTTGCTGAAAACACTTTCTGGGTAAACGGCCAGGCGATCAATGCAGCATAATATCCTTTTCTTTTATAAGGCTGGACCTTAAACTTTTTGGCTGCAGTCTCGATATAGACTTTATCCAGATTTTCATCAGAAGCCCTAAAAACCACCAGTGCAGAGCCACCCTGTGTGATACTATAGGAGTTTGCAACTACTTCTACGCCGGGACGTCGGTCATCGATCTGAAGATCAATGATCTTTTCGCTTCTATTCCCCTGAAAAGTATTCCACTTGCTCTGATCGGCCGTAGAGATTTTCAACTTCAGTTTTTTGGCTTTGGGATCCAATATCCTGCCCTGAGGATAGCGGACAAGCAAAGTCTGCTTTCGGGTGCCTTTTTTGAAAGCACCTTCACCCACAATCACACGATTTTTTCCATCACTTAATATCAATTGAAACGATTTTAAGCCGATATTGTCACTTAAAGTGATTTTGACAGGTGTTTTTTTATTCCACAGATAACTGTTTTTTGCTTCTATCTGCGGCGCTACCCGTTCAAATTCAGGAGAAGTATAAATATATCCTGCGCCCGCCGCTAAAAAGATGAACATTAAAACGATAATGATTTTGCTGCCGCTGCTTTTTTTTCTTCTATTTCTCATATTGATCTCTTTTTTCATTACTCTCAATGATTGTTTCTGTAATCTTTTGCAAAATTATATCAATACTCTCTTGGAGATGGCTGTTGTCTTTATGCTCCAGCGTAAAACCTGCAGCGACCCGGTGTCCGCCTCCCCCGAAATCCTGAGCAATTTTAGAGACATCATACGCTTTGCTTCTTAAAGAGATACGCAGCCCATCTTCCATCTCCATAACAAAAAACGCCACCTCAACTGTCACCAGAGACTTGGCATAATCCACGATGCCTTCCATATCAGGTACGGTCGCTCCCGACTGTACTATATCTTCTTTAGTGACAAAGAGTACGGCAATTTTTGCTTCTTGATATAACGTTAATGAGCCTAAGGCTTTTTGCAGGATGCGCAAAGAACTTAAAGGGCGCTTCTGGGTAAAGTGTCTTGAAACTTCAGCAGGGTTTGCGCCCAGATCCACAAGCTCTTTTGCAACGCTGAAAACCTCGCTATTGACACTGGATGTTGCGAAAAAACGGGTATCCGAAAGCAGTGCCGCATAAAATGCAGTTGCACTCTCTTTCGTTATTTGATAGTTTGCTTTCAAAAGCTCAAATGCCACCTGTGAACTTGAAGCATACTCAGGGACTACCGCATTGATACTACCGTAGAACGTATTGCTTTGGTGATGATCAATATTGATAATCTCCCTGCCTTTAAGGTCAAAACCCAACCTGTCTTCACTGCCGCAGTCGCATGAAATGATCAAACTCTCTTTATAATCGATTTTATGTTTGATCTTTGAAAAGTATGGCAAAAAGTTTAAGTGCCCCGGAAGCGCTTTAGAAGCATTGACGACCTCCATTTTTTTCTCTTTATAGTGTGCCGTAAGCAAGGCATAGATCCCTAAAGCCGTTCCCAATGCATCCGTATCAGGGCGGATATGGGAAAGTATCGTAATAGAAGTTGCATTTTCAATCTTCTTTTTCACTTCATTGCAAGGCAGCAGCATTCTATCTTCCAACTATTCAACCTTCATCGAGAGATCGATCCAGTTAGCTTGATGGATAATACTGCCCGAACTGATCGCATCGACACCGGTTTGAGCAATGTCATAAATCGTATCAAGTGTCACATTTCCGCTGGCTTCAAGCAGGATATGCGGATAGGCTTCATTGCGGTAAGAGACAACCTCTCTGGTCTCATCCAGGCCCATATTGTCACACATGACGATATCCGCACCTGCCCTCATCGCACGCTTAACCATTTCAAGGCTCTCGCACTCGATCTCTACTTTGGAAGTAAACGGTATCTTTTGGCGTACCTTGGACATAAAGCCATCCAGATCATCAATGGTTTGAAGATGTGTATCTTTAAGCATCAGACAGTCATCCAGTCCCATACGATGGTTCAGTCCGCCCCCGCAACGCACAGCATATTTCTCAAACTCACGCAGAAGCGGCCTGGTTTTACGGGTATCCAGCAGTTTGACTCCTGTACCCTCTATCGCTTGAACATACCTGTTGGTTAATGTTGCGATAGAACTTGCATGCAGTGCGACGTCCAACAGGGAACGCTCCAGCGAAAGTATCGTTTTTGACGGGCCGGAAATATCCAACAGCCTGTCCCCTTTTTGAAAGGATTCACCATCTTCGATCGCCCATTCGATATGAAGATCATACCTTTTCTCAAATGCTTCAAGATACTCACGCCCCGCAAACACCCCGTCACTTTTCGCAATAATATACGCCCTGATTTCCCTGGATTCGCTGAAGCGGGCAAAAAGATCTCCCCTGCCGACATCCTCTGCTACCATCGCTTCGATAAATTGTTTTTTCAGCATCGCCCTATTTTATCTCCAACATACGCTCAAGCGCAAGATTGGCATACTTTACCGTATGCGGATCAACAAAGACCTCGTTGATCGGCTGATGCTCCTCGATCGATTTGAGTGTCAGGTAGAGATCTTCCAGTGTCGTCTCATTCATCGTCGGGCATTCAGGTTTGGTTGCCGAGAGCACATAGGTATTTTTCTGGCGCATTCTGTTGACCAGGTTATACTCCGTTCCGACAGCCACCTTTTGTTCGGGATCAAGATCATTGACATACTTGATCAGCTGAGAAGTCGACCCTGTAAAATCGGCTGCCTTGACCACGGCAGGATCACATTCCGGATGAACGGCGATCTTGATACCCGGATACTTGTTGCGGTAGAACGCAATATCATCTACTGTAAAGAGTTGGTGTACCGAACAGAAACCGTTGAAACAGATCACATCTGCCTCTTTCGGATCACATTCCCCTTCTCCGATCACACACGACTTGAGTCCCATCGAATTTGCAAAGTTCTGTCCCAGGCAGCGGTCTGGTACAAAAAGGATTTTCTTACCGCTCTCAAGGCCTTTTTCAATGATCTTGTAAGCATTGGAAGAGGTACAGACCAATCCGCCCATTTCTCCTACTTTTGCTTTGACCGATGCATCAGAATTGATATAGGTAATCGGCAGGATATCCTCTCTGTTGATGCCGTGTTTGACCATATACTCTACACTCTCGTCAAAGTAGCTGCTATCGATCATACGTGCCATTGCACAGCAGGCGATCTTTGGCATCAATACACGTTTCTCCGGTGCGATCACTTTCACACTTTGGCCCATGAATCCCACACCGGCAAAAACGACCCATGGATTTTTATCCGCTTTACACTTACGCGCCAGTTCCAGTGAATCACCTGTAATATCAGCCATTTCAAAGACTTCATCACGCTGGTAGTAGTGTGCTACTACGGTTACATCCAATTCCCTTTTAAGTCTTTCTATCTCAGCTTTATACTCTATACTCAATTTCTCTTCCTTCAAACGGGGGTCAATACCATCCACTCTTCGTTGCTTATTTTGGGAAGTGTGGTACATACTTAAAATGGTCATTTTATCAAAATTCGGATAAAATTGCACTATCTTACTACCAAAATGGAATATCTTATGGATCTACTTAGTAACCAAAATATACTACTCTACCTCGCAGCCTACCTTATCGCGGGTATCCCCTTTGGATACGTTTTGGCAAAACAGTTTGCGGGAGTCGATATCAAAAGTGCAGGAAGCGGCAATATCGGTGCAACCAATGTACTGAGGGTCGTCAAAGAACAAGACCCTAAGTTGGCAAAAAAACTTGGAGCAGTCACACTCTTTCTGGATACGATCAAGGGTATCGTTGTCATTCTTATCGCTACCTTTTTGGGAGCTCCTGAGGGAGTACTCTGGACGATCGCCGTGCTTGCGGTGCTGGGACACTGTTTCTCTCTCTTTTTGGCATTTGATGGCGGGAAAGGCGTTGCAACAGGTTTCGGCGTACTGCTTGTCATGATGCCGGTTCCTGCGCTCATCGCTATCTTTGTATGGCTGGGTGCGGCAAAGGGACTCAAAGTCTCTTCCCTCTCTTCGCTGATTGGGCTAACCGCTTTTATCATCGCTTCGTATCTTCTTTACCCTGAAGTACCTGAAATCGGTTCACATTCCCCTATCTGGATCATTGCACTTGTGATATTCTATAAACATATTCCCAATATCGTCAGACTCTTTAAAAAAGAAGAAGGAAAGGTCTGATGACCATTCATATAGAAGCATTTACTTTTGATGTGATTATCGGTCTGCTTGATTTTGAAAGAGAAAAACCGCAGAGAGTGATCATTGATCTGAAAGCTTCTTATATGTATCAAGACAACTTTATAGATTATGCCGCTATCGCGTCGCTGATTCAAAAAGAGTTAAAAGAAAAACGCTACAAACTTCTTGAAGATGCCCTGCTGGGGTTAAAGCACCTTTTGTCGGAGACTTATCCTCAAATAAACACGCTATCTTTGAAAATCACAAAACCGGATATCATCCCGGAGTGCAGCGTTGCTTTAAGTGATGAATGGACCCTATAATTTTATATAAAGGGTGCCTCTAAACTTCTAATTTTCAAAAACTTCCGCAAAAACACCTTATTATATGTTATAATTAAGAAAAGTTTAACTTTTAAGGTGAGGGACGGGAAGAGTTGGGTTTACAATGTGTGAACGACAATTGACACCTTCATATAATTTAAAAACAAGGAGCTTCAGGATGAGAATATTGATCATAGAAGAGGAAGAAAAACTGGGAAGAACTCTCTCTGAAATACTTACAGGACAAAACTATCAATGCGATGTCGCCGAGAATGTAAGTGATGCAAAATATATG
Source organism: Candidatus Sulfurovum profundilacunae (assembly GCA_047689495.1). Classification (GTDB taxonomy): domain Bacteria; phylum Campylobacterota; class Campylobacteria; order Campylobacterales; family Sulfurovaceae; genus Sulfurovum; species Sulfurovum profundilacunae. The sequence continues at coordinate 17,426 of JBEWPY010000025.1, forward strand.
CTTGATATCAGGAATTATGACCTTGTTCTTTTAGACTGGAGTTATAACTCGCATACAAATACGGAGATTATCGGTGATATCAAAAAAGATGTGCATAAAACTTCTGTCATCGTACTTTCTGACCGTACGGAAAAAGAGAGTGAGATAAAAGCTTTACATGCCGGAGCTGATGATTTTATTCGCAAACCTTTGGATCATGACATTTTAATGGTGCGGGTGGAAGCCAAGCTGAGATTCGGAGCCTCCAACATTATCGAGATCGATGAGCTCACGATAAACCCCGAAGAGGAAAAAATTATTTACGAAGGCGAAGAGATAGAGTTAAAAGGAAAACCGTTTGAAGTCCTGACACACCTTGCCATGCACAGAGACCAGATTGTTTCCAAAGAGCAATTACTTGATGCGATATGGGAAGAGCCCGAGCTGGTGACACCGAATGTCATTGAAGTAGCGATCAATCAGATCCGTCAAAAAATGGACAAACCCTTAAATATCTCAACCATCGAAACGGTACGAAGAAGAGGATACAGATTCTGTTTTCCAAAAAAGATAAATTAGGTCTAAAATAGACCTACCTCTTTTCTCTACATTTATTCTCTTTTTTTCTAAAAAAACTCTTAAATGTTATATAACAAAAAATTTTAAATAAAGCATAAGCTTTCTTGGGCTATAACTCCTTAAATAAATTAATTAAGTTGAGGAAAGAATGGCATTAGTAATAAATGATGAATGTATTGCATGTGATGCTTGTAGAGAAGAGTGTCCAAACGATGCAATAGAAGAAAATGACCCAATCTATCTTATTGATCCTGACAGATGTACAGAATGTGTAGGACACTTTGATGAGCCGCAATGTATTGCAGTGTGTCCGGTCGACTGTATCATTTCAGATCCAGATAATGTAGAAAATGCTGAAGAGCTTAAATTTAAATACGAAAAGCTCCAGGAAGAGTATCAATAAACAGTATGAATGAACGAACCGCCATCATTGATATCGGTTCAAACTCCGCCAGGCTTGTGATCTATGAAAAAACAAGCCGTTACGGATTTCATCTCATCTGTGAACAGAAATCCAAAGTTCGTATCGGAGAGGGAGCCTACCAAAAAGTCGGCTACCTTCAACCCACAGGTATCAAAAGAGCTTTTCTTGCGCTACAATCCTTCCAGGAAACCATTCAAAAATATAAAACATCGAAAACTATCTGCGTAGCAACTTCTGCACTCAGGGATGCTCCCAACAGTAAAGCATTCATCTCCTGGGTCAGAAAAGAGCTCAAACTTGAAATCCAGATCATACATGGGAAAAAAGAGGCAGAATACGGTGCGATCGCCGTCAGCAACCTTTTGCCTGTAAGCGAGGGGATCACGATCGATATCGGAGGCGGCTCTTCTGACCTGGCATTGATCAAAAATGGAAAAATTCTGGACACCTGTTCACTGGATCTCGGCACGGTAAGGCTCAAAGAGCTTTTTTTTGATACTTCCCGACCTATACAGGAAGCAAAAGCCTATATACGCCAGGAGCTCAAAAACCTTCCGTCACATTTCATGCATAAAAGAGCGATCGGTATCGGCGGTACCGCAAGGACACTCTCAAAGTCTATTATGAAATCCCTGAATTATCCTTTGGACAAACTTCACGCCTATACCTACAAGGCAAGTACGCAGCATGCCTACTTTGAAGAGGTCTACAGCTCTTCAGCAAAAGGGCTGAAACGCTTTCCTCTGAAGAGCAGACGCTATGATACCATCAGGGAAGGGACTTTGATCTTTGATGAACTGCTTCGTCATATGGGAACGGAAGAGGTTGTTACAAGCAGTGTAGGTGTACGTGAGGGGGTCTTCCTGAACAGTTCGCTCAATAAACGGACCCATAAATTCCCGGAGAATAAAAATCCGAGTATCGAATCTATCCTGAGCCGTTTCAAACCAATGGTCAATATCGAAAAAAACAAAAAAGCAAAACTCCATATAGGCCTTGACCTCTATAGAACATTTTCACAAGAGTCCCAAATAGATAAAAAGTATGAAAATGAACTTATCCATGCACTTAAGCTTTCCAGTATAGGAAAAACCCTGACAATCTATAAATCACACAAACATGCTTTTTATATCGCAATGCAGGAGCTAAACTACGGATTCACCCATGAACAAATGGTACTCATCTCTCTCCTGCTGCGCTCGGATAACGACGGTACCGTTCCAAAGCTTTTTGTGAAGGAGTATAAGTCCTTGCTACCCTCCAGGCAAACACTTGCATGGCTTAGCTTTTTCTACAAGCTTACGGTACTGATACACGAAGCCTCCAACAGTGCTGATATAGAGTTTATCTTCAGCAACAAAACCCTGATCATCTACTCCAACAAATCTTTATATCTGGCGAAAGAGAAGATCAGAGCCTTGAAAAAACCGATACCATTTGCCATCATCATTGCCGATACAAATAAGCTGCCGCAGAATAAAAGTCTTGGAATAGATAGTGGATAGTGGATAGTGGATAGTGGATAGTGGATAGTGGATAGTGGATAGT
>JBEWPY010000131.1:0-3326 GCA_047689495.1 Candidatus Sulfurovum profundilacunae
TTTACTGGCCGGATGCAAACGCGATGGGTGGCCGGTTTGGTGCGTTTTTTGCATAAAACCGATTTGCCATAGTTTGCATATCTAACTAATTTCTTTGTATGCATACGAACCCCTGTCCCCTCAACACCTATGATACTATAACGCTCATCTAGTTTTGCTGTCACAATCCCAGGATACACATAACTAAAAATCACTCTATCATCTTCTTCCCATTCAAAAAATGCTGCAATGATAATATACTGCATAAGCTCATCAGAAAAGTGAAGCCCCCCGACACTTCGTCTGTCTTCTCTTTTCTATCACAGCTAAAATGATACGTGAGTACTCTTTAAACAAATTTTCTTTCCCTGCTAAATTTTTTTCATCCAGTCTAGAAAAAAACTGAACAGTTTCTCCTCTCTCAATGATGCAAAACCATACTTTTCAGGATGCATTCTCCTGTCGTAAATTTCTTCCCCGTATTCATTGACAGTTCTTCCTTTGTCAAAGGTTCATTTCTCTGTATCGCTATCTTTAAAAGTTCTACAAATCTCGGATCTTTCTCTTTGTCATAAGGGAACATTGCTGTGCTATAATCATGAGGAAACTGTTTGTTATATGAAAAATACTCAGGTGGATAAAAATATGGAAGCATAGATGTCACCCACCCCCAAACAACCAGCCAAGACCAAAAGCAGCAAGCAAAGGGAAAAAGAGACTTTTTCTTTTGGGTTCACTTGACCTCTCTGCTATCTTCAAATATGTTTGAACCTCCTGCTCAATATCTGGTTCAAAGGTCAAACTACCCTCTCCAGTACCTGCAATAAGCCCCTCGAGCTTATCCATAAAAAGAAGATACTCACTCAAAATCTTTTTTACCAGTCGCTCTGCTGCTACTGATATCTCATCTCCATCATTACCGGCTTTGACTCCTGCGTATATCTCTGCTATCTCCAAGATAGGCTTAGTGACCCTGTCCATGCCCAAGGATATCATAGCCAGCATCTCCTCTTCGCTATCATAAGTATCATTGAATACATTCATCTCGGTATTCAATACCCTCTCTATCTCGGCCAGTAGTATCTGCATCTTTTCAAACTTCTGTGTGTATGATGCGGATATAATTACAGAAGATCGACTATCCATCTTCTCATAGATATCCTCTTTGCCCTCTTTGATGATCTTGATAATTTTATACTGAAGTTGTTCATCGATCATTATGTCCCCTCTCCTACTATGTTATATTTTTTTAGTATTACATAATTTTCAAAAAAACTCCACCGTATGCTATACTATTGACATACAAATATTTTGCGTGACAAAGGCATCGTTTCGTCGGGCTCATAACCCGAAGCCGTTTCGGACGTTAGAAGTGGGGATTTGTCATCTCGAGAGCGTGGAATGTTTGTTGCTCTGCCGGCAAGTCATTTGCTCGATCGGCTCAGGCCCGATAACGTTATGGGACGTAAAGAGGATGGACTTTCCGATCCCGGGAAGGCAGAGTTTTTATGGGAACACTATGATCTTGACAACACAGATTCTATGAGTTGATGATCCTCTTGTGTATATCCGTAGAGGGCTACTTCACACGAAAAGCCTACTTCTCTCCAGAAGAATTTCTTATAGAGTTCAACAACATCTCTTTTATCAAGGCCGCCTGCCCCGCATCCCATCAATGGCAGTACCAGTTTCATGGATTGTGAGTTTTTCTCTGCATACCACTCCAGATAAGCTTCTATATTTTCCAGGCTTTTTTGTATGACATCCAGCGTGGGGAACTTGTCATTTCCTCTTGTGCCCGGGTTATAATCCATGATCGCAGCGTGTAAAGCATACTTGAAGTTCGTGGCATGTCCGGGCGAAGTGGCAACCACATCACCCTGTTTCAGCGGTTCTCCTATCTTTGCCAGCTGATATGTCATCTCTTCTTGCAGTTCTTTCCCGCAATGACGGAGAAATGCCATCGATACCCCTGATCCAAGGATAAGCCTGGTATTTGACGCATTGACGATAAAGGCGGCATCCTGTTCGGAAAGCAGATTGCCCTGTTTTACGATCACATGATAGGACATTTTAAACTTTTCCTTCCACTACAGCGATCTCTCTTCGTCAGTAAGTCCAGACAGCTCTCATACACCATCACGTCGATCTCTCTGCCCATGGCATCTATCTGAGCCGACAGTAGCTCCAGCAGCTCTTTTGTGTCAGCTCTCAAATGCTCTTTCCTTTTTGTGGTTTCAAAAATTATATCCAAAACTCTTTATGGATGAAGATGTTATAATCTCGCATAACAAGCAAGAAAGAGTGAGATGTACCAAAAAGAGTTCAACCAGCGTCTTCAAAACAGCATGCCGAAAGCCGTACTGCTTTACGGTGACAATGACTACCTTATCGACTACTACATTGACTACTACATCAAAAAACTCGATGCCAAAGAGAGTATGCTTTCACTCTATTATGAGGAGTGGGACTTTGAGCAGGCCAAGGCGTTTCTTTCACAAAGTTCGCTTTTTGGCGGCACCAACCTTGTCGTCACCAAAAGAGAGAAGAAGATACCCAAAAAAGAGCTGGATATCCTCATAGAACTTGCCAACAAAAACGAAGACAACTGCTTTATCTACGGATATGAAGGAAGCGCCAGGGATGCCAAAAGCATGCAGGCGGCTTTCAGTGAAAAAAAAGGCGGGGCCGCCTGGGTAAGATTTTTCGAGCCAAACATTCGTGAAGGGTTGGCCGTCCTGCAGCAGAAAGCACAGCAGATCGGGCTGGACATCGACCATTATGCCCTTCAGCACCTCATGCTTGTGCTCAACAACAACCTCTCTCTCTGCGCCAATGAGCTGGAGAAGCTTGCCATACTGGGTACGAAAGTCACCAGCAAAGATATCGACAGGCTGGTCTACTCCACCGCACCGCTGGCAGTCGAACAGCTGCTTATCGACCTCTTCCGTAAAAAGCCGATCACCGAGACGATCACAAGACTGCTTGAACTGGGGGAGGATGAGGCATCGATCCTGCGTACCACACAGTACTTTGTCAACCAGATCTTTCTTTTCCACGCCTATATCAAGCTCCATGGGCAGGTTGACTCAGCTGCGATCCTGGGGTACAAACTCCCAAAACAGATCGAAGAGCAGAAAGCCTCGCTCGCATTGCGTGTCAAATCCTCTGCCCTTTTGAAGATCTTTGAACATCTGCTCGAAAGCGAGATAGAGATGAAAAAAGCACCTGCGGCACAAAAGGAAGTACTCCTGTACAGTATGCTGATCAAGATACAGGGGTATTTGTAAGCAAGTAGCAGGTAGCAGGTAGCAGGTAGCAGGTAGCAGGTAGCAGGTAGCAGGTAG
>JBEWPY010000132.1:0-3307 GCA_047689495.1 Candidatus Sulfurovum profundilacunae
TATTATAGTACAAATTTGCAACGGATCTTTAACAGATGTTCGGTGTTTTTTAAAAATATGACAATATGACATTTTTTTGGGGTTTTTAATTGCTTTGTGCCACACTTGGTTTATGAATGCAAAAGCAGATAGTGGTAGGCCACCAACACAAGAGAAGAAAAAGGAAGCAATCGTAAATACGCTGACCTGCGCAACACTGGAGGGGGTGAATGCACAGGAGATAGAAGTTGAAGCGACATTTACAAAAGGACTTCCGGGTTTTGCGGTCGTAGGGCTTGCAAGCAGTGATATTCAGGAGGCGAAAGAGCGTACAAAATCCGCGCTGCTGACGAACGGGTTTGTATTTCCTCCGCTGAAGATCACGGTTAACCTCAGCCCGAGCGATATCCCTTCCAAAAAGGGAACGCATTTTGATCTGCCTATCGCACTTCTGATCGCTTTGCATAAAGTGAAGATAGAAGAGGAGGGGCTGTATGTATTCGGCGAACTGGGTCTGGATGGGAAGGTCAAAAGCTCTTCGATGCTCTTTCCGCTGATCCTTTCCCTCAAAGAGCAGGGTCTGATCAAAAGGGCAGTCGTGCCCAAAGAATCCATTGAGCACCTCTCTTATATCTCAGGGGTATCCTTTGTTGCTGTAGAGACACTCAACGAAGCGATCACGCTTTTCAAAGAGAAGAGTTTTGAAGCCAATACGGAACAGTTTGACTATGATGCCGAGAAGTGTGTTCTGGAAGAACGTACCTACTACTTTGAGAGGAAATACGGGAGTGATTTTTCCGATGTCAAAGGGCAGAAAGTGGCCAAACGGGCGTCGCTCATCGCAGCAGCCGGCATGCACAACTTCCTGATGGAGGGTAATCCGGGGTGCGGAAAGAGTATGATCGCCAAAAGGATCAAAGATATCCTCCCGCCTTTGACAGAAGAGGAGATACTCTCCATCGCGAAGCATCAGTTCCTGGACGGTATCACACCGGAGTTCTCGGCAGTCAGGCCGATCCGTGCGCCGCACCATACGGCGACCTCGGCATCGGTCTTTGGAGGCGGCTCTGCCCAGGCGAAGATCGGAGAGGTGGCATTGGCACACAAGGGGATACTCTTTTTCGATGAGCTGCCGCACTTCAGCAAGCAGGTGCTTGAAGCACTGAGAGAGCCGCTGCAGGACAGGAAAGTCCATATCGCCAGGGTGAATGCCAAGATCGAATATGAAGCCGATATCATGTTCGTAGCGGCGCAGAACCCCTGTCCCTGCGGAAATCTTCTCTCCAAAAACAAAGCCTGCCGCTGTTCGGAGATGGAGATCAAGCGGTATCAGAACAAGCTCTCTGATCCGTTTTTGGACCGGATAGATCTTTTTGTGGTGATGCAGGAGGTAAGCAGCGAAGACAGGGGTGATATCACTTCTGCCCAGATGCATCAGGCCGTCCTCAAAGCCTTTGGGATGCAGAAAACACGCGGGCAGGAACGCTTGAACGGTAAATTGAGCGAAGAGGAGATAGAAAAGTACTGCAAATCGGGTAGTGAGGCGGAAAAGATACTTGAGGGTGCGATCCAGCGTTTCGCGCTTTCCCATCGTTCGATTGCTTCGATCAAAAAAGTGGGGCGCACCATCGCCGACCTGAACGGCCATGAAGCGATAGAGCGGGCGGATATGCTCGAAGCATTGAGTTACCGAAGGAGGAGATAGTGTTATCCGTTCGTGCTGAGCCAGTCGAAGCATAAAATTGGGAGTTACCCTTCGACTAAGCTCAGGGCGAACGGCATGATTGAATGAAAAGGAGAAAATAATGTCACGAATCCATCACCTGCACAAGCATGACAAACCCAGAGAGAAACTTCTTGCCAAAGGAGCCCAGGCACTCAGAGCCTATGAACTCCTGGCGGTCCTGCTCGGGAGCGGAACACGGGGAAAGGACGTGATCAAGCTCTCCAGAGAGATCGAAAAGATCTTCGAGAGTGATTTTGAAGGCTTGAACCTGGAGAGGCTCACGGGGATACACGGTCTAGGTGACGCCAAGGCAATGCAGATCCTCTCCGCTATCGAGCTCAGCCGCCGTTACCTGATCAAGCAGAATGTCAAGATCACTTCAGCAGCAGATGTTCATAGGGAACTTGCATCCTATGTGTATAAAAAGCAGGAACACTTCATCGTCATGACCCTTGACGGTGCCAACCATATCATCGAAAAACGTGTCGTCTTTGTCGGTACGCTCAACCAGTCGCTAGTCCATCCCAGAGAAGTCTTCTCAGATGCGATCTGTGACCGTGCCGCCTCCATCATCATTGCCCACAACCATCCCAGCGGACAGCTTACTCCAAGTGAAGCGGATAGACGTGTGACACAACGGCTTAAAGAGGTGTCTAAGATGGTTGGTATCGAGCTGTTGGATCACGTGATCATCTCCAAAGAAGGGTATTTTAGTTTTGATGAAGAGGGAGTGTTGTGAATATAGAAGTGGTTAAGAATGATATTGAAAAGAGGATATATACAATCCGTGGTACACAAGTTATGTTAGATAGAGATTTAGCAAAGCTTTACCAGGTAGAGAACCGAGTATTAAACCAAGCAGTGAAAAGAAATATCGACAGATTTCCTGATGATTTTATGTTTCAGTTATCTAAAGAAGAGTTCGAGAATTGGAAGTCACAAATTGTGATTTCCAATTCTGATAAAATGGGCCTGAGAAAAATGCCATATGCATTTACAGAACAGGGCGTATCAATGCTCAGTGCAGTACTTAGAAGTGATATCGCAATACAAGTAAGTGTACAGATTATTAGAGCATTTGTCCAAATGAGAAGAGTGTTGTCTGATAATGCTCTTATCTTTCAAAGAATTGAAAAGTTGGAGAGTCACCAAAAAAAGACTGATACAAAACTCGAAAAAGTTTTGGATGCCTTGGAAGACAAATCCTTCAAACCCAAACAGGGTATCTTTTTCGATGGTCAGGTGTTTGATGCTTATGTGTTTGCTTCTGATCTGATCAAAAGTGCCAAACATTCCATCGTGCTTATAGACAACTACATAGATGAGAGTGTGTTGACTCTTTTGTCAAAAAGGGTTGATAGCTGTAGTGTGACGATCTACACCAAAATCATCTCCAAGCAGCTCAAACTTGATCTGCAGAAACACAATGAACAGTATCCTCCCATAGAGATAAAGGTTTTCAAAGAGGCGCATGACAGGTTTTTGATCATTGACGAAAAAGAGGTCTATCATATCGGTGCTTCTCTGAAAGACTTGGGGAAGAGGTGGTTTGCGTTTTCCAGGTTTGAGGGAGGGGCTTTGGAGGTGTTGAGTAGGTTATAG
>JBEWPY010000026.1:0-19314 GCA_047689495.1 Candidatus Sulfurovum profundilacunae
GAGTGGAAAAGAATGGGACAGGATCAATCCGGCGGCCGATAGGCTGTTTTCTGGTCTTTTTTCTTTTTTTCTTTGCGTTTTTTTCTCTTTTCCTCCATCATGGCGGCATCCCTGAGTGAATCTTCGCCGTCAAAACGTGCACCGTCGATGAACTTGGACTGGTCATCGAACTGTCCTGTCTTGATCCCCCAAAGCAGCCCGATAAGGCCTAAAGCACCTAACAGTGTAGAAACGCCTATCATCATGATTACGATATTTTCAGACACTATTTATCCCTTTCAAACTTCATAAGTTTCATGCGCATGGAATTCCCTACCACCGACAGCGAACTGAGACTCATCGAAAGAGCAGCAACCAGAGGGTTGACAAAACCTGCTACTGCCAGCGGTACGGCTATAACATTATACAATAATGAGAAACCGAGATTCTCTCTGACTGCCTGGTAGGTGCGTTTGGAGAGTTTGTAAGCCTCATAAAGGCTTTGCGGGCTCTCATCGAGCAGGACGACATCGCTGACCGAGATGGCAACGTCTGCTCCGTTACCCATCGCAATGGCGATGTCTGAAGAGGCAAGGGCGATCGTATCATTGATACCGTCGCCTGCCATGACGACGATCTCGCCCCGGTCATGAAACTCCTGAATCTTCTTTGCTTTCTCATCGGGCAGGAGTCTGGCATAGAATTCGTTGATACCTACCGACTCAGCCACTCTTTGGGCGCTCTGTTCATTATCTCCTGTAAGCATGACGACATTGATGCCCATCTGTTGGATCTTTCGGATCGCTTCGGACGCACCTTCGCGGACTGTGTCAGTGAGTTCATAGCGTGCCACGAGCTTGTTATCGATCGCAAGATAAAAGAGAGTATAGTCGCTCTGCTCCTCTTCTATCCTGATACCTGAAGCCTGCATAAAGGAGGCATTCCCCCCGATCAGCATCTGATCTCCGTAGGTGGCCTGCAGCCCTTTGGCCTGGATCGTTTTGATGTTTTCCAGCTGATACTGTTCCAGTTTCTCATATCGGGATTCCAGATGCCTTAGTATCCCTTTGGAGACAGGGTGACTTGATGTGTTGACCAGAGAGTAGAGCAGGTTGATATCAAAGGGCTCTGTCAGGTTTTCTTCCTCTACGGATGGTTTCCCTTCGGTGATCGTCCCGGTTTTATCGAGTGCCAGCAGTTTACTCTTCGCCATTGTTTCAAGAAAGGTTGCTTCTTTAAAAAGGATATTGCGTTTGGCAGCCATGGAGATACCTACCAGCGTCGCCATCGGCGTAGCAAGGCCCAATGCACAGGGACAGGCGATGACGATCACCGAGATACCGATGATCAGCGCCTGTTCAAAGCTTTCCGTATAGAACAGCCATCCGGCAAACGTAAGCAGTGCAATCACAAGGATGACTGTAGAGAAGTAGCCTGAAACAGAGTTCGCCAGCTGTTCGATACGCGGTTTTTTGGTGATCGATTCTTCTAAAAGATTGACGATGGATGTCAGCAGAGAGCTTGAAGCATCTTTGGTGGCTTCATAGCGCAGGGTAGAGTCCAGGCAGATCGAACCGCTGAGTATCTCGTCTCCTTTTTCCTTATACACCGGTTCGCTTTCCCCTGTCAGCGAACTTTCATCAAAAGAACCTGCACCCTGTACCAGGGTACCGTCTATGACTACCTTTTCTCCAGGCTTAAGCTCGATCGTATCACCCACAATGATATTTTCGACACTGACCAGTGTTTTGACTTTCTCTTTGATCATAGTTACTTCGGTAGGGGTGCTTCCCATGATATGGTCCAGCGTATCGACGGCATGTTTTTTGCTGAGCACTTCCAGGTATTTGCCGACCAGGATAAACGTGATGATCATCGCCACCGAATCAAAATAGACTTCACCGGTCTGGTTAACCATCGCATAGATAGAGTAAAGGTAGGCAGAGAGTGCTCCTGAGGCGACAAGCGTGTCCATATTGACCGTTTTGTTTTTGTAACCGTAGTAAGCCCCTCTGAAAAAGATCCATCCGGAGTAAAAAAGTACCGGGGTGGCCAGGATGAATTCAGCTACATTGAGAATATCTTTGAAAGATTGCTGTATACCGCTGAAATAGCCTGCATAGTGAGCCACGGCCAGCCACATGATATTCATCGTACCGAAAACGGCTACGAGGATACGCATATAGTAGTTTTTTCGTGTTTTGTCCGCGCGCTCTTCCTGAAGCTTGGGGTCATAAGGGTAGGCATTGTAACCGATGGAGCGGATCGTTTCGATGATTTTGGAGAGCTTGACCTCTTCGGGGTCCCAGATGATTTTGGCTTTGTTGTTGGTGAAGTTGATGTTTGCTTCCATGACACCTTCAAGCTTGTGAAGCACTTTTTCGTTCAGCCAGACACAGGCTGAACAGTGTATCCCCTCGATAATGAGATTGATCTCATGTAAACCGTCGTCATGGATGTTGACATAACGTTTTTCAAACCCTTCCAGGTCAAACTTCTCCAGCTCATCCTCCTGAGGCGCTGCAGGCTGGAGTGCCGTATCTCCCAGCTTGTCATAAAAGCTCCAAAGCCCCTCATCTTCAAGCAGATGGTAGACCCCCTGACATCCTTTACAGCAGAAGTGCAGTCTTTGGCCGTGATGCTCTTCATGGATCATGACACTCTCATCGAAGGTAAGGTTGCAGTGGGTACAGGTACAGTCTGCCAAATCCGGATCCTTTCACATTTTACATGAATTTTATCCAAAGTTGAGTAAAATCCCACATGGAAACAGCACTTTTACTTACTTTTATACTGTTCGGACTGGAGCTGTTTGAAGCTTATGTCCAACGCGCCCCCACACTTTTAGGTATCCTGCAAAGGCTCAATCTCTATTACCAAAAGTCTGTGTTTCTTTTTTTCGCGATCCATCCGGGTTTCTATTTCGTACTTTTTGCGGTACTGGTAACAGATATTTTGAATTTCAGTATGATCTTTTTGCTGGCAATGAAGGTATTTGATATCTTTTACAAGCTTGAGCTGCTCAAAAAGGTTTTCAGGGAGCATAGGGTATCAGCAGAGCTTGCACGAATGCTTGAGTGGAAGATCCCTTCCTGGTATTTTTTGCTGGGTACGATGATCTATCCGCCCCTTTTGCTTTATGCCTTAACTTAGATTTTAGTTTAAAAGGTTTATAATAAGGTATCTACATAGTTTTAGATGGACTATTTACATATCATAATCTTCAAGAATAATTTCCAAAACACTTAAGAGGACACATGGGCGACAAGCAAAAATCTTCAGGCAATGCCAATGCCAAAACAATGAAATCGAAAAAAAGCGGCAACAGAACACATATCCCTGTCAAAGGGCACAAAGTAGAGGATCTCCAGAAGTTACCACTTACAGATCTTGTAAAAATTGCAAAAGAGGTCAAAGTTGAGAACCCCAATGAGTATCAAAGAAAAGACCTTATCTTCGAGATTCTTAAATCGCAGGTTAGCCAGGGAGGGTTTATCCTCTTTACCGGGATCCTTGAGATCCTTCCGGACGGGTATGGCTTTTTGCGTTCTGAAGAGGGTAATTTCGCCAATTCGAGCAACGATACCTATGTAAGCGGAACACAGATCAAACGTTTTGCCCTGAGAAACGGGGATATCGTGACGGGGCAGGTACGTGCTCCCAAAGAGCAGGAGAAGTATAACGCTTTACTGAAGATCGAAGCGATCAATTATCTGGCGCCTGAACAGTCAAAACAGAGGCCGCTTTTTGACAACCTTACACCGCTTTATGCAAGCGAACAGCTTAAGCTTGAGTATAATCCGATAAAGATGACGGGCCGCGTACTGGACCTCTTTACGCCTATCGGAAAGGGACAGAGGGCCTTGGTGGTGGCCCCTCCGCGTACAGGAAAGACAGAACTTCTTAAAGAACTTGCACACGGTATCACGTACAATAATCCTGATGCATCACTGATGGTACTGCTTGTGGATGAGAGGCCTGAAGAGGTCACCGATATGCAGCGGTCCGTAAAAGGTGAAGTATACAGCTCGACGTTTGACCTTCCCGCGCAAAACCATGTCAGAACGGCCGAGATGGTGATAGAGAAGGCAAAAAGACGTGTCGAGATGGGTAAGGATGTGATCATTTTGCTTGACTCGATCACCAGGCTTGCCCGTGCATACAACACAGTGACACCTAGCTCGGGGAAGGTACTCTCCGGCGGTGTGGATGCCAATGCGCTGCATAAGCCGAAAAGATTCTTCGGTGCAGCAAGAAATATCGAAGAGGGCGGAAGCCTTACCATCATCGCTACGGCATTGATCGAGACGGGAAGCCGGATGGATGAAGTGATCTTTGAAGAGTTCAAAGGGACGGGTAACTCCGAAGTGGTACTCAGCCGTCATGTTTCAGAACGTCGTATCTATCCTGCTATCGATGTGACCAAGTCCGGTACGCGGAAAGAAGAATTGCTTGTCACTCCTGAATACCTTCAGAAAGTATGGGCGCTGAGAAATGCGATGCAGAACATGGAAGAGGTAGAGGGGCTTAAGTTCCTCTTCTCGAAGATGATGAAAACAAAAACGAATGAAGAGTTTCTCTCGATGATGAACGAGGGAGCGTAATTTTATGAGCCTGGCTCATAAAAAATGAAGAGTGAGGAGTGAGGAGTGAGGAGTTTAGGTATGCTTTTCTTACGAAAAGCTTTGGTTGAAAATATTGAAATAAAAGTTTTACATCATAAAACATATCGACATCTTTCACTATTCACTATTCACTATTCACCCCTTCAAAAAGGTACCTTTTGAAAGTCGGTGTCTTTGATTCGGGAGCGGGCGGTTTAAGTGTCGTCAAATCGCTGCTTGAACACCATCTTTTTGAAGAGATCATCTACTATGGCGACACTGCCCGGGTCCCTTATGGCCCAAAAGATGCCAATACGGTCATACGTTATTCCCTTGAAGCCCTTGAATTTTTTAACAATTTTGACATTGACCTGCTGATCACGGCATGCAACACCGCCAGCGCTCATGCGATCGGTGAGATGCAGGCCAAAGCTTCTTATCCGGTGGTAGGAGTGATAGAGCCGGGTATCAAAGCGCTGCAAAACAGTGTACAGAAGAAAGACGCGCCGATACTCATCATCGGGACGCGTGCTACGATCAACTCCAAACGTTATCAAGAGGCACTGAATAGCCTGGGATATCACAATATCACCGCGATGCAGACAGGATTGTTCGTTTCAATGGTGGAAGAGGGAATCATGGACGGCCCTTTGCTGCATCAAACCATAGAGCACTATTTCAAAGGGATTCAGGCACCTTCGGCTGTTATTCTGGGGTGTACGCATTTCCCGCTTATCTCTGAAGCGATACGAAACTACTTTGGCGGCGCTCCGCTAATGATTCATTCGGGCGAAGCGATTGTGGAGTACCTGGAAGAGACGCAGGGAATCGGGGAAAACAGTAAAAAAACGGAACTCCGTATTTATGCATCAGATAATGTTGAGGGGCTCAGGAAGATAGCCGACAGATGGCTAAACAATGCATGAGGGTATTATAACCCTATTGCATCTTTTACTTTTTCCAGTTTGACAGAAGCGATCGCTGAAGCTTTTTGGGCACCGGCTGCCAGGATATCATGTACTTCGTCGATATGGTTAAGGTAGTACTCCCTTTTCTCTCTGGCTTCGGCCAACTCTTCCCAGATCAGCTCTTTGAGATATTTTTTGAAATGCCCGTATCCCTCTTTTCCGCTCTTGTACCTCTCCTGAAGTTCAAGTTTCTGCTCCTCATTCAGGAAAAGGGCGGCAAGGTTGTAGATATGGTCTCCTTCCCACTCCAGCGGTTCGCCTAACGGTGTAGAGGAGGAGATGATCTTGTTGCATCTTTTTTGAAGCGGTTTTTCGTCCAGGAAAAGATCGATGGCATTGTCATAACTTTTGCTCATCTTCTGGCCGTCAACTCCCGGGACCGTAGCCACCTCTTCCTGCACCAGGTGTTCGGGCAGCGTGAAGAGCTCGCCATACTCGTTGTTGAACTTGATGGCGATATCCCTGGTCATCTCCACGTGCTGGATCTGGTCTTTTCCTACAGGTACCTTCTCCGTATCGAGGATGAGGATATCCGCTGCCATGAGTACGGGATAGCTGAAGAGTGCATGGCTCGCAGGGATCCCTTTGGCTACTTTGTCTTTGTAGGAGTGGGCACGTTCCAGCAGCCCCATCGGGGTAAATTTGGAGAGAATCCAGTAGAGTTCAAGCACTTCGGGCATGTGGCTTTGCACCCAGAACGTGGTTTTGTTCGGATCAATGCCTACAGAGAGGTAATCTACGGCTGCATCGATCGTATATTGTTTCAGTGTTTTGGCATCTTTGGAACTGGTTAAAGAGTGGTAGTTGGCAATAAAAGTAAAGAGCTCATGTTTCTCCTGAAGCTCTACCATCGGCTTCATCGCTCCAAAGTAGTTGCCCAGATGGAGTTTCCCAGAAGCCTGGATTCCTGTAAGTACACGCATATGCTATCCTCAAAACTTTTTTGAGATTATAGCAGGAGAATTAGTAATTAGTAATTAGTAATTAGTAATTAGTAATTGGGGTATGCTTTATCTGAGTGTAGGGGCAGAAGTCCATGTGCCTGCCCGGAAAAAAATGATATTTTGTTTTAGTGTTATCAATCGTCGATCACTCTCTCTCCGCGTTTTCGTGTTTCCAGGTCAAGCGGGACTCCCTCAAAATCAAATTTGCTCCTGAAATAGTTGGCAAGATAGCGCTTGTAACTGAAGTGCAGGAAGTTGGGGTGGTTCACAATGAGTGCGATCTTTGGCGGTTTGGTCTCATACTGTGTGACAAACTTGATTTTGACCACAGCCCCGTGATGTGAAGGGATATGATGGCGGTTGATCGCTTCACGCAGCGCATCGTTGAGTTTGGAAGTCGGGATACGCTGCTTGTAGCGTTCATAGATCGCAACGATCTGGTCCAGTATCCTGTGTACACGTTGGCCGGTTTTTGCCGAGACGGTAATGATCGGGGCATAGTGGAGGAACTTGAGTTCGTCCCTGATATCATTGATTGCTTCTTCGTAACTCTTCTCTTCACGGATATCCCATTTGTTAATGACAATGAGCGAACCGAGCTTATACTTCTCTATCAGGCCTGCAACCCTTTCATCCAGTTCGGATACCCCTGCCGTTGCATCGATAAGTAGCAGGGCGATATCGGCTTTCTCCAGCATCTCTTCCGTGCGTCCGAGTGCATACTTCTCGATCCCGATGATCTTCCCCCGCCTTCTGATCCCTGCCGTATCGACGAAAGTAACCTTGTAGTCATTGTGTTCGATCGATTCGTCCACCGGGTCGATCGTCGTTCCTGCAACATCGGAGACGATCGTACGCTCTTCGCCCACCAGGGCATTGAGCAGGGAGCTTTTCCCCGTATTGACACGCCCGATGAGGGCAACTTTGATCTCCCTGTTATCTTCCTCTTCCGCTTTGTCGTCAAAACGGATCTCTTCAAGCATATCGGCAAACGGGTCGATCTCCTCTTCAAGCTGAAGCCCCTCCTCTGCCTCTTCTTTTTGCGGGATATGCTCCTCCAGCCATGCATAGAAGTCATTGAAGTAACGGTTGTGGCTGACTGAAAGAGGGAAGGTATAGTCCGCACCAAATTCGAGAAATTCCCAGTACCGCTCCTCCTCTTTTTCGTTATCGATCTTGTTAACCACAAGTGCAAGCGGTTTTCCCAGTGCCTGAAGCTGATAGAAGAGTTCCCGGTCCTCCTCTTCGGGCAGGGTTTTCCCGTTGACCATGTAGATGATGATATCGGCTTCTTTGGCGGCTTTGAGCGAATGCTCCGCTACTTTGCTGAAAAGTTCCGAAGAGTAGTCTATCCCGCCTGTATCGAGTATCTCGAAATCGCGGTTGCCCGAGATGGTGACCATGCGCTTTTTGATATCCCTGGTTGTTCCGGACATATCCGAAGTGATCGCATCTCTTTGTCTGGCCAAACGGTTGAACAGAGAGCTCTTGCCGACATTAGGGCGTCCTAAAATGGCTACTTTTTTAAGTTCTTCTGACATAATATTCTTTCTTTTTATAAACTCTCGTTCCACCTTTGCCGAGGCGGAATGCACAGGGGAAAATTTCAGGAGACCATGATGTAAAAGTCAAGTATGCACCCCAACGAGAACGTTGGGAACGAGGAGTATGTATTTGATTTTTGTGATTATACCATATTATTGGTTTTTATCAATGCTTCCTTTGGGCATACTCTCCACATAAATAGACTGCGAAGGAAAAGCGAAGCTTGAATCGTTCTTTTCTACGATCTGCATGATCTTCAGGTTGATATCCTCTCTGATCTTCAGATACTCTTCCCAGCTTGCAGTGTTGGCAAAGGTATAGACAAAAAGGTTCAGTGAAGAATTCCCGAATGATTCAAAGTTAACAAGAAGCGTATCATCGTGTGAGATTCCCTCATGCTTGAGCAGCATGGTTTTAATCTCCTTCACGATAGTGGTGATCTGTTCGGTTGTTGTAGCGTATGTCAGGCCTATATCCATCTTGATACGCCTGATACCCCTGCGTGAGAAGTTTTCGACCGGGTTGTTGGCAATGATGTGGTTGGGAACGGTGATCAGGGATTTTCCGAAAGAGCGTATCTTGGTCGTACGCATACCGATATCCTCTACGACGCCTTCGACGTTGTTGACAATGATCCATTCGCCGATCCTGATGGTACGATCTGCCAGGAGCGAAAATGAGCCGAAAAGGTTGGCTATCGTGTCTTTGGCAGCCAGGGCAAAGGCCAGGCCGCCGATACCCAGTGATGCGATGAGGGCAGTGACATTGATGCCCCACACCTGCAGCATAGCGCCAAGGCCGATACCCGCTATCAACACCTTTATGAGTGCCAGCATAAAATTTCCCACCTCTTTGGAAAGGTCTCTGTTCAGCTTTGCAGTGATATTGTAGACTACATTTTTCATATTGTCTACGATAGAGAGAATCATCCAGAATATCGCATAAACGATAAAGGTATTAAGTATATTTTTGATGGTCTCTGTCTCTTTGAAAATCAGCAGAAAAAAGAGATGCGCGCCGATAAGGATAAATATCAAGCCAAGGGGGCCTTTGAGGGCAGAGATGATCCTGTCGTCATGGTAAGTGGATGATTTTTTTGCCAACTTCTGCAGAAACACCATCACTACAGAGGTAAGCAGGCGGCGTAAAAGGAGAAACAGGATAAAGACTAACGTTGCGGCGATCAGATTGGCATACGGTACACCCCAGATCGTATTGGCCAGAGAAGGGAAGCTTTCATAAATGGGGGTCAGCATTTTCTGTACCTCTGTATGCACGCCCATATCCAGGCCTTCAATGACATTAAGCGAGACAGTCGTGTTGTTTTCTACCTGTTGAACCGTTGACATAGCTGTTCCTTTTTACATAATTATAGTAAAATTAACTGTAAAGGAGTAAGGGTGAAAAAAACTTTTTTGATGGTGTCTCTTTGGCTGTTGATTGCCGTGTCATCGGAGGCAGAAGTGCTTGATGTGAAATATAAAGTAACGTTTGGCCTGTTTGGCGAGCTTGGATATTCACAGGCACATTTAGAGACGGAAGGGGACCGCTATACGATCACTATCGAGGCGCGGGCAACAGGGTTGGCCAGGATACTGAGCCGCGATAGAAAAGAGAAACATATCTCCCGGGGGTTTATCTCTCATGGAAGATATTATGCTTCACGCTACACCGTTGAGACAAGTTACGGCAATAAAAGAACATACAAGCGTTATCAGATCGACCATCAAAGCAAAAAAGTCATCAAAACCAAAGAGAAATATAAAGAGGAAAAACTCATAAGCCGGGAGCGTCAGACATTGCGCTTTTACAGCAGTGACGATCCGTTGACGCTCTATTTTAACCTGCCCGGACTGATACACGAGGGCACTGCACCGGGCAGATATAAGTTCAAAGCGATAGGGACAGAAAACCAGGAAGGCACCGTTGAACTGATCCTCCCGGAAAAGAAAAAGCTGCCGGAGTATCAAAAGGTTTTGGGAAGCGGAGACTATCTCTATCTTACAGCGATCATTGACCAAAATATCTTTTTGAGCGATAAAGGGGAGCTGATGATAGCAGTAGGGAAAGAGGGGATCGCACAAAAAGCTGTTTTGAAAGATTTGATCATGTTCGGTGACCTGACGGCCGAACGTGTGCAGTAACGGCTGCTCTTTCCGTATTATGCACCCCGCCCCTTGATGAGAGATACCCGGCCTGATCTTTTTGGAGAAGTTTGACCTTTTAGAGATATCTCAAATAGATATGCTACACTTCCAAAAAAATTTAACCAGAATGATGCAGTAGAATTGCTCAAATTCGTGCAAGTGCTTGCGTTGTGGGTGTTTGCGAAGCATTTGAGGTTAACCCGTAGGTTAATCGATGATTTTTCGTGAATGCCCACGACACAATGATTTGTGCGAGTTGAGTGATTTCTCATGCATCATTCGGGTTTAAGGATAATGAGTGAAAAAGTACCTCCTGGGCATGGATCGCGGTATCTTGTATATGATCATTGCTTCTCTCTCTTTTGCAGTCATGGGCGGTTTTGCAAAAGTCGTGAGTCAGGCACTTCCCCCTGTCGAGGTGACTTTTTTTCGTAATGTATTCGGAGTCATGCTTGTCGGATATGCGATCTACAAGTCTCCGCTCAGGCAGGTGGGCGGAAAACCGCTTCTGCTCCTTTTTCGAGGTATGATGGGCTTTGGGGCACTTTTGGCCTACTTTTACATGATCGCATATATTCCACTGGGTGAAGCTGTGACTTACAATAAAACTTCACCGATATTCGTAGCGATCTTTGCCTTTCTCTTCCTGGGAGAAAAGCTTCCCGGTTCTGCGGTTTTTGCGATACTGCTTGGGTTTATCGGGATTGTTCTGATCGCACAGCCTGTGGGCGGAGTATTTGACAAGTACGATCTGCTGGGTATCTTCTCCGGAGCCGGGGCGGCACTGGCCTATACTTCGATACGGGAGTTGAGGCAGTATTATGATACCAGGGCGATCGTGATGAGTTTTATGGGGGTCGGTACGGCTGCACCGTTGATACTGATGCTGATCACCCCCTATGTGCATCCGCCCGAAGCGCTGGACTTCATGTTCGCGACTTTCGTAATGCCGGAGGGTATCCTCTGGTTCTATGTCCTGATGATGGGGCTCTCCGCAACCTTTTCACAGATACTGATGACCAAAGCGTATGAGCATACCAAGGCTGGGATCGTAGGGACGATCAGTTATTCCAATATTGTCTTTGCCCTCATTATCGGGATTACACTGGGCGATCCGATACCTGATCTTTGGACCTTTTTGGGTATACTGTTGGTCATAACTTCAGGGCTGATCGTAGCCCTGGGCAAAAAATAGTCTCTATGGTTTCAAGCAATAGTAAAAAGAGGGGAAAAGTTACAATCGTTAGGAGAAAAAAATGATAATGATCGCCGGACCGTGTGTACTGGAGAGTCGTGATAATGTAATGCGTATCGCTGAATCTCTGGGCAGATACGATGAAGACTGCACCAAAGAGTTCTACTTCAAGGCAAGTTTTGACAAAGCAAACCGGACAAGCCTGGAGAGTTTCAGGGGGCCGGGGCTTGAGGAAGGGCTCAAACTGCTTCAGGAGGTCAAAGCGCAGTTCGGGTATAAGATACTGACCGATGTGCATGACTATACGCAGCCGTCGGCAGCGGCTGAAGTGGCAGATGTACTGCAGATCCCCGCTTTTTTGTGCAGACAGACCGACCTGCTTGTTGCAGCGGCAAAAACCGATGCCGTGGTCAATATCAAAAAAGGACAGTTCCTTGCCCCGCAGGCGATGGAACACTCTGTAGCCAAAGTGTTGAAGACGAGGGGGTTTGACGGTGAAGTCAGCTATGAAAATGCTGAAAAGTACAATGTCTGGCTCACGGAGCGCGGTTCAACTTTCGGGTACGGCAATCTGGTTGTAGATATGAGAGGGTTGGTGACGATGAGAGAGTTCGCTCCTGTGATCTTCGATGCGACACACTCCGTACAGTCCCCTGCAAGCGGCGGTACGACCAGCGGCGGTGACAGCTCCATGGTACCGTATCTTGCCCGTGCGGCTGCAGCGGTGGGAGTGGACGGTTTCTTTTTTGAGACGCATTTTGATCCAGGCATCGCGCTCAGTGACGGACCGAACATGATCGAGCTTGCCAAACTGGACGCATTGATGGAACAGATCGATGCGATCGGTTCCATCGTAGAATAATATTGGTGTGGGTTATATTTTGCTATAATCCTGTACTTGACTTGTTCCCAACGTTCTCGTTGGGAATGCCTATACCCGTTTGAAGTGACCGAAGCATGCATTCCCAAGCCGGATCTTGGGAACGAGAGCTTTAAGAGAGCTTGGGGATGAGAGAATTTAAAATAAATGAAAAGGTAGACAACAATGGCAGTAGTAGAAGGCAACTTAAGTGTAGACAAGAGTAAAAAAGTAGCGATCATCAATGCAAGATTCAACCACTTCATTACAGACAGGCTGGTAGAAGGGGCGAAAGATGTATACGCAAGACACGGCGGGAATCCGGAAACGCTTGACCTGATCCTTGTCCCGGGTGCCTTTGAAGTACCGTTTGCTCTGGATAAAGCATTGGCTTCCGGGAAGTATGATGCCGTCTGTTGTCTGGGTGCAGTGATACGGGGTGCAACACCTCACTTTGATTATGTTTCTGCTGAAGCGACCAAAGGTGTGGCAAATGTGACACTCAAATACGGGAAGCCGGCGACATTCGGCGTGCTTACGGTAGACAGTATCGAACAGGCGATCGAGAGAGCCGGTACAAAGGCAGGAAACAAGGGCGGTGAAGCGATGGCAGGGCTCATTGAACTTATGAATCTTTATAGTGAGCTAGAGAAGTAATGGCAACAAGACATCACGCCAGAACGGCAGTCGTAGGGTTGTTATATGCGTTTGATCTCGGCAATGAGAATATCGCGAAGTTCTCCGACGAGATTCTTGAAGAGGATAAGATACGCAACAAACAAAGAGAATTTTCGAACACACTCTTCCACGGAACGATTGAGAATCTTGAGATGATCGACGAAGAGATCAAAAAGCATCTCAAAGAGTGGGATTATGATGCGATCGGCAAGGTGGAAAAGGCGATCCTCCGACTGGGCGCTTATGAGATCCTTATTGCAAAAATCGACAGGGCGATCATCATCAATGAAGCCGTCGAACTGGCCAAAGAGCTGGCAGACGACAAATCACCAAAGTTCATCAACGGCGTACTGGATGCCATTGGAAAATAAAATTTTCCAATGGCAAATGAGGAATGACAAATGAGGAATGAAAAATTAATGTATGCATTTTTTCAAAACGCTAAAAACTCCCAAAGGATTTTTTTATGCGTATGAGTATTGATGAGGCGGTAGAATTGATCGAAAAAGCCGATCTTAAAACACTCGGCAAGATGGCATATGCACGTAAGAAGGAGCTGCATCCCGGGGGTGTTACCACGTTTGTCGTAGACCGCAATATCAACTATACCAATATCTGCTGGGTGGACTGCAAGTTCTGTGCCTTTTATACGCATGAGAAAAAAGAGGATGCCTATATCCTCACTTTTGATGAGATAGACCAGAAGATCGAAGAGCTGTTGGCGATCGGCGGTACGCAGATACTTTTCCAGGGCGGGGTGCACCCAAAACTGGAGATCGAGTGGTATGAGGACCTGGTAGAGCATATCCACAAGAAGTATCCTCAGGTGACGATACACGGTTTCTCGGCGATCGAGATCGACTACATCGCACGCCGTTCCAACCTCTCTATCCGCGAGGTGCTGGCACGTCTCAAAGCCAAAGGACTCAGTTCTATCCCGGGTGCAGGGGCAGAGATACTGAGTGACCGTGTCCGTGACATCATCGCACCCAAGAAGCTGGATAAAGATACCTGGCTTGAGGTACACAGAGAGGCACACAAGCTTGGCATCAAGTCCACGGCTACGATGATGTACGGAACCGTAGAGACCACGCGTGAGATCGTAGAGCATTGGGACCTGGTCCGTCAGCTGCAGGATGAGACAGGCGGGTTCAGGGCGTTCATTATGTGGTCGTACCAGAGCGACAATACGCAGCTCAAACGGGAGCTTCCGACGATTGAGAAGACCACTGCAAACCTTTATCTGAGATATCTGGCAGTAGCGAGACTCTTTCTGGATAACGTTAAAAATATCCAGAGTTCCTGGGTCACTCAGGGCTCCTATATCGGTCAGATGGCACTGCTTTTTGGCGCCAATGACCTGGGCTCGACGATGATGGAAGAGAATGTCGTGTCTGCGGCCGGTGCAAAAAACGCGATGAACCAGGATGAGATGGTCAGGCTGATCAAAGATGTCGGGGAGAATCCTGCCAAGCGAAATACGGCGTACGAAATACTGGAGAGATTTTATAAGTGAGGAATGAGGAGATAGGAATGAGGAGTGTGGGTATGCTTTTTTTCAAAAAGCTTTTATTGGAGAATGCGTGGATATATAGGATAAAGCAGTTAAATAGATCACAAATTATCTCCTCACTCCTCACTCCTCACTCCTCATTAAAAAAAATTATTTTAATGATTTTTTTATTAGAAGGAGTATTGATGGCTTCAAGCATCAATGAGATCAAAATCAAAGATACGGCCATACCGATCGTTTATGAAGGAGGGGATTTTGTTCCGATCGTCTCTATGCAGTTGGTATTTACAGGAGCGGGGCATCTGAGCAATACGAAAGACGGGATCGCGGACATGTCTGCCAAGCTCTTAAATGAAGGGACAAAGAAGGACGGATCGGTAGGCTTTGCTACGAAGCTTGATGCCCGAGCGGTCGATATCCACTGCGGTGCAGGACGCGAGAGTTTTGTGATAGAGGTTTCATCGCTTAAAAGCGAGTTTGGCTATGCGATGGAGAGACTCAAAGAGCTGCTTCAGGACCCTAACTATACCGGGGAAGCTTTTGAGCAGGTAAAGCGGCAGAAGATAGGCTGGCTTCATCAGAAGGAGAGCGACTTTGACTATATCTCGGCAACAACGCTGCGTGCAGAGCTTTTCAAGGGTACGGCATTGGCGAGGCCCTATAACGGTACATTGGAGAGCATAGAAAAAATCACACTGGATGACCTGAAAACCTTTATTGGGGAGCATATCGGGTATAACAATGCCATTGCCGTGGTGGGTGGAGATATTTCGATAGAGGAAGCGAAGAAGTATTCGGAGGAAGTATTGAGCCTGCTTCCCAAAGTCGAGGCCAAAGAGATCACACCGCTTCAGGCTTCTGATAAACGTACGACTGTTTACAGTGATGAAGAGACACAGCAGGCCTATATCTACTTTGGTGCACCGTTTGACTACAGCTATAAAGAGGAAGACCAGTACAAAGCGAAGATCGCCGAGTATCTTCTCGGAGGCGGCGGGTTCGGTACGCGTATGATGGAAGAGATCCGTGTGAAGCGGGGGCTGACATACGGGGTGTATGCCTCGCTGAGACGCACGAAAAGCGTGTCGTATATGAGCGGCTATCTCCAGACCAAACTCGCGACCCAGGAAGAAGCCAAAAAGCTTATCCAGGAAGTGGTTGATGAATTCGTAGCCAAAGGGATCACAGAAGAGGAGCTTGAGAGAGCCAAGAAATTCCTGGTAGGCAGCGAGCCGCTGCGTACAGAGGCGCTTTCGCAAAGGCTTCATCGTGCCTATAATGAGTTCTACTATAAGAGGCCGCTCGGATTCTCCAAAGAGCAGCTTAAAAAGCTGGAGGCGGTGACACTTGAAGAGATGAATGCCTTTATTGTTTCGCACAAAGAGCTCTCCAATATCACTTTCTCTATCGTAACGAAGAAGAATGAGGAAGTAGGAAGTAGGAAGTAGGAGTTTGTGAAGGTATCGTTTTGCGATACTTTTATATTATGACAATATGACATATTTTTATACTTTGTATCAAATGCTTCGTTATAATCTATCTAAAATTATTAATTTTTCATTTTTAATTTTTAATTCTGAACGGAGTGAAGTATGGAAGAAGCAAGGCAGCTTTTTAAAAAACTCAAGATCCATTCGCTGCTTGACCTGGCCCTCATTACTCCATCCTCTTATAACGATACGACACTTTCGACAGATTTCACACCGGGCAGAGCCGGTACCTTTGAAGCGACGGTTAAGGAGGCAAGTGTTACCGGAGGAAAACTTCGCGTCAATTTCATCCTCAAGCCTTCGGGAAGATATCTCTCTTCGATCTTTTTCCGTACGACCCCCTATCATCACAGGCTCTTCAGCGTCGGTTCGCACCACTATATCCAGGGAAGACTGGAGGAGTACCGCGGGCATCTTCAAATGTCTCAGCCAAAATCCATCAAAGAGATCGGCAGGATCACTCCCCGTTACAAAACTGTACTCAAAGAGAGTGAGATCAGGTCACTGATCGAATGTTATGTCAATGAACGCAACCTCTATAACGAAGGGCTGGATTCCAGAGAGGCGGCGACGCTGATGCGGATACACTATCCCAAAAGCATTGATGCAGTCTATGAAAACGGACACTATAAGCATGAAATTGTGTCGATTTTAAAGTTTATCGAAGCATACAACCACCTGAAAAAACTTCGGGGGAAAAGGGTTGACTTCCCTGCATTCAAGCCCCTCGACGGAGAGATCGACTCTTTTGTGAAGGGGCTTCCTTTTACTCTGACCAGTGAACAGCAGCATGTAATTCATGATATTCAAAAGGATCTGTCCAGAGGGGAGAAAGCAGCCAAGCGCATGGTAGTAGGTGATGTGGGTTCGGGCAAGACGATGGTGATTCTGGCTTCCGTGATGATGGCGCTGCCCTATAAAAGCATCCTGATGGCGCCGACTTCGCTTTTGGCGCTGCAGCTCTATGGAGAGGCGTGCAGATATCTGCCCAAAAGCGTCAGGGTTTCGCTGGTGATGCAGGGGCATGACAGAGGGGATTACCGGGAAGCAGATTTTATCATCGGGACGCATGCGCTGCTTTATAAAGAGGATCTCCCGGAAGCCTCACTGGTGATGGTCGACGAACAGCATCGATTCGGCACGCAGCAAAGACAGGGGCTGGAAGCGCTGGCGAGCAAAGGGGGAGAGAAGCGGGCACACTATATCCAGTTCTCGGCCACCCCTATCCCCCGGACACAGGCGATGATGGAGTCTGCATTGCTTGATGTGAGCCTGATCACGACGACCCCGTTCGAACGTGATGTCACGACGCTGCCTGTCTCCAAAGAGGATTTCCCTGATCTGCTTTCTCATATCAAAGGGGAGATCGCACAGAACCATCAGGTACTGATCATCTATCCGCTGGTTGAAGAGAGTACAGAGGTGCCTTATCAGTCGCTGGAAGAGGGCAGAGGTTTCTGGGAGAGCAGGTTTGACAATGTCTATGTGACGCACGGCAAAGACAGGGAGAAAGAGGAGGTACTGCTGGCATTTAGAGAGAAGGGGGATATCCTCCTTGCCACCACTGTCGTGGAGGTGGGTATCTCATTGCCCAGGCTTACCCTTATCGTGATCGTAGGCGCAGAGAGGCTTGGTTTGGCTACACTGCATCAGCTCCGTGGGCGGGTAGGGCGCAACGGGTTGAAGAGCCGGTGCTATCTCTACAGCCATGCTCCCGCCAATGAACGGCTGAAAGAGTTCGCCGGGACCACTAACGGTTTCGAGATCGCCAAACTTGACCTGAAGTTCCGCAACAGCGGAGATATCCTGGACGGGACGATACAGAGCGGCCAGAAGTTCAGGTGGCTGGATATGGGAGAAGATGAATTGATTGTCGCTTCTGCCAAAGAGAGGGTCGATGCGAAGCGCGCTTAATTATCTGAACTGATATCTCAAGTTGATTGTTGAGCGGAAATCACTCTTTTCTACATCGTTGTAGGGGGTGGCATTGTACTGGTGTACAAAGTCTATGGAGAGTGTGAGGTTTTCCGTCAGGAGGTTATTGAGCTGCAGGGTCTGTGAGACGGTATAGTCTGAAAACTCCTCTATATTGGGCTGATAGTAACCCAGATAGGCAGTGTTGAAATGTTCATTGAACTTCTTTAAAAAAGAGATATAGGTATTGAGTTTGGTTCGACGGTAGACGGGATTGTCTTCGGATTCGTTCTCGGGTTTCTGATAGGAGTGGAAGAGACCCATTCCGATAAAGAACTTCTCAAACCCTATGTCAAGTTTTTTTCTGATATTCGCCCCTATCAGGTTTCTGACTTTTATATCCTGAAATTTATTGAACTCGGTCTGGCAGAAGAGTTCATAGTCATAACCGCTGTCAAAAAACGTATGGATATAGCGCAGGTGTCCCAGTCCGTCATCGGTATCTGTCTGCCCGTTTGATTCGCCGTAGTGATAGGCGGCAATGAAGTAGGCCAGCCACTCTTCATCACTGTATTGGCCTTTGGCCGCGGCCCCTACGGATTGCTTGTCACTGTTCCCGGAGTTGTAGTTTGCATTGAGGGAAACTTCCGCATCGATACCTTTTTTTTCTCCGATGACTGGCGGCTCGACATTGATAAACCCGTGGCTTATCGAGCTGAACAGCAAGAGGATACAGAGTGCTTTTCTAAACATAAAATACCTTTTAATGGATTGATGGTGATATGGTATCTAATCAAGATAAAAAAAAGAGGATAGTGATACAAAGGAGAAAAGGGAGAGGATATTCTCTCCCTTTGTGTGGATTAATAGAGGCCGAATCTGCCGTCGGCTCTTTTATACATGACTCTCATATTGCCGTCATGATCGTTAAAAACAATAAACTGTCTTTTTTTCTCTGCCACAAGCGCTTCGATCGCCTCATCAAAATTTAGCGGCTTATGAAGTTCCAGGTCCATCGGTACGATATCGATATCTTCTGCTACCAATTCACTGACCGCTTCCGCCTCTTCTCCAAGGTCTTTAAAGCTCATGACCTTATGGTCCTTGATCTTTTCAGAATGTCTTCTGAGTGCTTTTTTCATTCTCTCTATGGCAAGGTCTATAGCCGCATAGACATCTTTGTCATTCTGAGTGATGACAAGGGTGTTCTTCTCTTTTAAGTTAAGGATGATTTCCGTACTAAAGCCTTTTTTACTGTTTTTTTCATTTGCCGAGATCACGGTACTTGCTGAGATGATGTCAAGATTATATTTGTTGAGTCCTTTTACTGCTGCATCCGCATAAGCTTTGATCGGTTCAGTAAGTTCAAAATGTCTTCCCGTAATACTTTTATTCATAGTAAATCCTTTATTAAAAAGTATGGCTATATCGCTATATCCATACTTAATTGTAGCTTAAGTTGCTTAATCAAGGGTAAA
>JBEWPY010000133.1:0-3244 GCA_047689495.1 Candidatus Sulfurovum profundilacunae
GGTTTCATCTTATGCAGTTCTATCGATATATATCCTACATACGGGTACATTTCAGCAGAACCGGTTGCACTTCTTCTGTATCCTGCCGTTGAGCTTACATGTTTTACAAAAAACCTCTCTTTTTGTTCCAAAATATCTTTCTCAAGCGTTTGTACTATTTCCAGGGACTCTTCCAGTGTCGTTGTGGCCTTAGCTTTAAATGTTATATTTATTGACGAAGCATCAAATGGCTGAAACATTTGAAACTTGGAACTTTTTGCCCCCTGATAGATTAAGAGAGGCACGATGATTAAAAACGTCAACAAAAAACTTTTTTGATATTTCATAAATAATTTTAAAACTTTTGTGTACTGCAAATTAAACTTTTCCCATGAAAGTGTTTTTGAATACGGACTAAGCATGTGCGATGCATGAATAGGCAAAAAGATAAATGATTCAAGAAGGGATGCAATGACAAGAGCAGAAAAGGCAATGGGGATCAACTGTATGATTTCTCCGAGCCTTCCACTCAGCATTAAAAGGGGAATGAAAGAAAACAGCGTAGTCAATGAAGCAATCGTTACCGGTTTTGCCACCTCTTTTACACCCAAAAGAGCAGCTTCTTTGGCAGGATACCCTTTTTCAATATACTGCTGGATATTCTCACTGACTACTATGGCATCATCCACAATAATTCCGATAGCAAGCAGTACACCGATTAAAGAATTGATATTGATACTGTATCCGGTAAAATAAAAATAAATAGCTCCCATCACAAAAGAAGTGGGAATCCCCAAAGCGATGATAATTGCTATACGGATATTGATCAAAACAGCCGTCAAGAGTGTGATAAGTATGATTCCCAATAAAATGTTGGAAATGACGATGTTCAATCTATCTTTTATAATCGTCGATCTATCCATTCTGACATCGAAGTCGATCCCGTCAATACGCATCTTGGATATAAGTTTTTTGATCTCTTTTGCTATGGTTACCGCATTACCTTTCGGGTTTTGTGAAATCGCAAGCGTTATGGAATTACTTCCGTCCATACTTGCAAGTGTGGACGAGTCTTCATATCTTTTTTCTATCTTGGCTATATTTTTCAAAACAATCTTCTGATCATTAATATTGATAATAGTATTTTCAATTTCCCCGGAAAGCTTTTTCCCGTTACTTGTGGAGATATAGTATTGTTTTTCCACATTCTCTATATTTCCAAGCGGAAATATATATGAAAACTCTGAAAGAATACGTAAGGTTTCATCCAAAGAGAGATGATAGGCATTGAGCTTTTTTTCATCTATCAGAATCTCATAAAAAAGTTCAGAATCACCGAATATAGTAACATCGGATACATCTTTAATGGAAAGAAGTTTGCTCTTGAATCTTTTGGACAGCTCTTTGAGTTTAGCCCTGGGAAGTACGGAAGAACGTATCGAGACATGCATGATACTTCTTGAGTGCGGAACACCTCTGATGACGGGCTCATCCATATCACTTGGCAGATTCACGCTTATCAGTGATATAGCATCTTTTACATCATCTGTCACAACGGTCCTGTCTACTCTTTTATCAAGCTCCAGGACAATATTGAACCTGCCCGGGGAAATCACAGAGGTAACAGTCTGCACACCCACAATATTTTTGACTTCATCTTCAATCTCCTGCACAGCCATTTTATTCAAACTATCCACGGAAGCCCCTGCATAAGAGCCCCTGATCGTTATAGAATCAGGTTCTATGGCTGGAGATATCTCTTTGGGAGTGTGTGTATAAGCATAGATGCCTGCGGCAAAAAGAAGGAGAAACAGAGTATAGTTCATTTTATAGTTTTCAATAAAAAACTTCACTACTTTTTCAAACATTAACTTCTTCTTTTTGTTTTATAGATTCTCTTCACTCGGCACTGTTTTCGTATTCATATGCCTCATGTGCCAGGATCGCTGCCCCGTATGCAGTAGTGATCTGGGGAAAACGGGGGATAAATATCTCTTTGCCCAATTCATTTTCTATCGCCTGAACCAGGCCGGTGTTCAGTGCAGGCCCTCCGTCAAAATAGATCCCCTCTTTTATCCCGACTCTTTTAACAAGCTTGATGATCCTTTTTGCAATAGAGTAATGGACTCCTGCGACAATATCCTCAACACTGTGGTCATTTCCCAGAAGTCCTATGATCTCGGATTCTGCAAATACTGCGCAGGTACTGTTAATCGCCAAAGGGGTGCCTTCAGATTTGAAATGCTCCTCGCCGAGTTCATTCACTTCAAGCTCAAGATTCATAGCAACTACATCCAGAAACTTTCCCGTTCCTGCCGCACACCGGTCATTCATGGCAAAGTTAACGACATTTCCTTCGTTATCAAGTGAAATCGCTTTAGAATCCTGGCCGCCGATGTTTATGATCGTTTTAATCTCACACTCATCCTGTGCCGCCGCTACCGCACCCAAAGCATTTGCAGTGATCTCACTGATATTTTCATCTGCTTCTTTAAACAGTTTTCTTCCATACCCCGTTGCAACCGTATATACGACATCTTTTTCATCGATACCCAATTCATCCAGCATCTCTTTGAGGCTCTGTTTCGCATACTTATAGAACATACTTCCGCTGGCACTTATTTTATGCCCTGCTAATTGTTTATTCTCATCTACAAGTGCCACTTTAATGGCGGTTGACCCTATATCGATCCCTGCAAAATATTTCATGATTTTTTTCTCCGTCTGTTTTTAAGCGACTCTACAAAAGCTTCAATCCTAGTTGTGAGCTGCCCCAAATGGCTCGGAGAATAGTCACTTTCAATATAAAGTATTGGTATTCCCTCTTTCTCCATGGCTTCCAGTACAGACCTTTGTTCCATCTCATAGACCTGACACCCTGCAAATGCCTGATAGACTACGCCATCCGCCTTATACTCTTTCACCAGGTCAGCGATTCTTCTTTTTCTGTCATCATTCTTTGTAAAGATCGGGCAGGTACACCCTTTTAGATACCTGTCTGCAACGGAATCCACCATGTCATACATGAACCACTCATCCACGCTTACCATATCGTTGAACATCCTGTTGGATGAACACGTTTCATCCGCAACGATCACTGCATCGGCCTGTTCTATCAAAAGAGGGATCTTCAGATTTGGAAATATCGGTGGTGAACCCGTATAGACGATCCTTGGACTTCTTTTACCTGCTGCATTTACTTTATCTTCAGCTCTCTGTTCCGTCTCTTTTAACAGTGCGGTTGTTGCTTCTATCCAATTATCTA
>JBEWPY010000027.1:0-18787 GCA_047689495.1 Candidatus Sulfurovum profundilacunae
ATTTCTTATTATAGTATGGCACAATTAGATGAATAGATACTCTCAGGAGAAACAATGAGCAACACAACCATAAAATGCCCCAACTGCGGTACACATATCGATATCGATGAGATCTTTTACCATCAGATCGAAGAGAAGTTCAAACAACAGCATTTAGCTGATCAAAAGAAGCTTCGTGAAGAAATAGAGGCAAAGCGTAAAGAGTATAAAACACATATCGATGCGGTAAAAGCCAGAGAAGATGCTCTGAAGGAAGAGAAAGAGAAGTTCGATGAAGAGCTTCAGAAAGCAACGAAGGCACAGCTCAAACAGGAGAGAAGTAAACTCTATGAGGAGCTTAAAAAAGAGCTGGTTGAGGAGCAGAACGAGTCGGTGGCACTGTTGCAAAGGGAGATCGAAGAGAAATCCAAACAGGTGCAGCATCTCAATGCTGCCAAAGTGCAGATCGAACAGCTCAAGCGCGAGAAAGAGGAGGCAGCTGCAAAAGCGAAGATGGAGGCTCAACTCTCCCTCTCTGCAGAGTTGAAGTTGGAAAAAGAGAAGCTTGTAAAGCAGATACAGGAAGAGAATGAGTTGAAGTTCAAGGCGAAAGAAGAGCAGATGGAGCAGCTTAAACGCAGCCTTGAAGATGCCAAGCGCAAAGCCGAGCAGGGAAGTATGCAGGTACAGGGGGAAGCGCTGGAACTGACGATCGAGAACTGGCTGGCATCACAGTTTCCGTTTGACACTGTCGACGAGGTGAAAAAAGGTGCCTTCGGGGCAGACTGTATCCAGACCGTGCATACCCGGGAACTGCAAAATTGCGGGGTGATCTGCTACGAAAGCAAGAATACCAAGGCATGGAGTGACGGGTGGATCAGCAAGCTCAAACAGGATATGCTGAAAACAAATGCCGATATCGGAGTGCTGGTGACTTCTGTCTACCCAAGCGGTATGGACAGGATGGGACTTGTAGAAGGTATCTGGGTATGCAGTCTGGAGGAGTTCAAAGGTTCGGTTTCCCTGCTTCGTGAAAGCCTGATACGCGTTCATGTTACAGTGGAAAAAGAGGAGAACAAAAGCGACAAGATGACACTGCTTTATACCTACCTTACCGGCAATGAGTTCAATATGCAGCTCAAAGCGATCGTGGATGGGTTCATGCAGATGCAGGCCGAACTGGATAAGGAGAAACGTTCGCTCATGGCAAGCTGGAAACGCCGTCAGAAACTCATTGACGGAGTGCTCCAAAATACGACTGAGATGTACGGTGCATTGCAAGGAATCGCCGGGCACGGGGCTCTTGGCCATATCGATGCCTTGGAATTGTCTGAAGATGATAAAAACCTTTTAACATAGCATCTTTACTCCAGAAGGAGGAAATGGGCGTTCTCTTCGTAGAGGGAGTAAAATCTCTAAATAACCTTTGACCAAAGGTAAAAAATCTTGTGAGCTGGGACACTTTTTGACGTTTATAACAACTCTAGCATAAAAGGGAGGGAGGGAGGCTAGAGAAGCCAAGCGGTGGACGAATCCATTATAAACGCCAAAAAATATCCCAAAGATCATGTTTTGATAATACAGATAAATATTGAAAAAAGCTGCTGAGTGAGTATGAACGGAAGTATACAAAAAGATGTATTTGGCAACCCGGCTGTCTACGAGAGACCCGTGGTTTTCCGTCCCTGTTTCACAACAAGTTTGGCACAACAAATATCAAAATCAACCGGATTATATACAATAAATTTTTAAAATACTCTTAATGAAAGAAATCCGCAGAGAGAAATAAAAGATTTGATATAATGTGCCGGAACAAGGAGCGCCTCATGCAAAAATATGATGATATGACCAATGCAAAAGGAGTATATCTGATTTTTATTGTGCTACAGGTATCTATGCTTCTTATCGTTTATAGTTTTGTATATACTTCATTGATCGCTGTAAAGTTGGCGATCGAAACGCTTGGATTGACTTTTATGGCCTATATGCCCGTAGTGCTGGCTCTCATCGGATACCCTGTAGTGCTTTATAAAACAAGAAAGATTTTTTTGCAGGGAAAAGGGATACGTGCGGCAGGCTGGGTAATGGGCTGGGCTTCTTTTATCATTTCTGGACTCTATTTTTATCTTTCTGAAATAACCGGTGTTTGAGACCCGGTTTCCAAAGTATCATTTATGTGGCTGAATTATCTTCCCAAAAAGCATCAAAAAGTACTGAGGCTCTCTCTTCCTGCCGCAACCAATTCGTTGCTGGATATGCTTCAGGTGATCACCGACCTTGTGATGGTCGGCCGTCTTTCCGCGTTTGCAGTGGCAGCTGTCGGACTGGGACTGCAATCGCTGATGTTCGTGTTTGCCGTATTGTCGCTGCTTCATGTCGGAACCAGTGCATTGCTTTCCCGTTTCATAGGGGCGGGGCAGAAGAAACGGGCTGCCATGGGATTGGCTACGCTGCTCAGGTTTGCTCTGTTTATAAGTCTGCCGGTGGGAGTGGTCTGGTATGGGGTCTCTAGAGAGATCTATGTCTGGTTTGGCACCGCCTCAGAGGTGATAGGGCTGGGATCTTCTTATGTAGGGGTTTTGGCTCTCATGATGCCGTTTGTTTTCATGAAACTGGTTTTTGTTTCTGCGCTCAATGCCGCGGGAGATACAAAAACACCGATGAAAGTGAAGATGGGTTCCATTGTGCTCAATATCGTACTCAATTATCTTCTTATCTTCGGACATTTCGGTTTCCCTGCATTGGGAGTGACGGGTGCTGCGATAGGAACAGTGGCCGTCAATATACTGGAGTTTGCCATCTATGTCTCTCTCTATCTCAAAATGAAAATGCCGTATATCCCCGTCTGGAACTACTCCAGATCACTCCTGTCCAGGGCACTGAGAGTAGGGATCCCCGCCTCTCTTGAACGTACACTCAGTGCAGGAAGTTATATACTTTTTACCGCGATCATTTCCCATTATGGGACCGAAGCGCTGGCAGGGTATCAGATAGGGCTGCGTGTAGAGGGGATAGCGTTTATGCCCGGCATCGGTTTTACTATCGCGGCAATGGCATTGATGGGGCAGGGACTCGGTGCAAAACGTCCGGACCAATCCAGAGAAGATGTACTTTTGGTACTCAGGTATACAGTAGGATTTATGTTTTTCCTTTCTCTTTTTATGATCTTTGTGCCCGAAAAGATCGTATGGATATTTACCGATGATCGACAGACGATCCTGGAGGCAAGCCTTTACCTGATCATTGTAGGGCTTTCCCAGATACCGTTGGCATTCAACTTTGTGCTTTCAGGGGCACTCAGAGGGGCGGGGGATACCAAAAGTTCACTCAAGATCAACCTTGTTTCCCTTTGGGCAATACGTATCATTCCCGCCTTTCTGTTGACATGGTATTTCGAGGATATACTCTTTGTCTACCTGGCGATGATCACTGATACTTTTGTCAAAGCTGTCTGGCTATGGCGTACCTTTGAGAGAGGCGAGTGGCAGAAGATCAGGGTTTAGCCTGCGATTCGTCCATCGTTCTGACATCCAGAAAACGGCCGCTTTCATATGCAAAGAGTTTCGGGAAAGTATGGACAAGCCGTTCAGCCGCTTCCCGGGGTGTCTGGATATGCCCTCCCCTGAGCCGTGTAACGGAGGGATAGGTTTTTTCATCAACCTCCTGTAGGATATGCCGTACCATTTTTGTATCAATCACGCCGGGAGCAAGTGCGGTAAAGTGAATTTCCGGGAGCTCTTTGGCATAAACGTTAAGCAGCATATTGAGCCCGGCTTTGGAAAGAGAGTAAGCGCCCCATCCTTTCGAACCGTTGACGGAGGCACCGGAACTGATGCCGACGACCTGTTTCACATTTGCATATTCAGAGAGTCCATCTATGATCTCCTTGTTTGCCAAAACATTGATACGCATGACTTTTTCGATCTCATGGAATCCGGTTTCGTGCAAGGGTTTGATCTCACCCGGTACGCCGGCATTTAAAACAGCAGTCTCAAAAGAGCGTTTCTGTATAAAATCCTGCAGTGTCTCTTTTAGGGTATAGGTTTCTTCAAGATTGAGAGGAAAAAAGAAAAAGTGCGGGTGGCTGTCCAGTGCTTTGGGCAGATTCCGGCCTATGGCATAGACCGCATCTCCCTGTTCAAGATATGTTTTGCATAAAGCTTCTCCCAATCCTGAGCTTACCCCTGTTATAAAAATGTTTTTCATGCTGTTGTAATCTCTCCTGATTCTGGCTATGATATAATTATAACAAAAGATACGCATACTGACTGCAGAAATAAGGAGTATATGAGGATGAGCAAAGAGCAGAAACAAAAAACAGTAGAAGAGAGAATCGAACGCATATTCAAAATGGCAAAAGGGCACTTTGGCGAGGTGCGTTTTGTCGGAGTAAAACTGCATACCAAGATCGGCTGGGTCGCTAAAATCCAGTTTGATGAGTTTGAGTCACTGGTGGCCGAGGGGGAGAATGCGGAAAATGCATTAAAGAACCTGAGGAAACGCCTTAAAAAGATCATCGACCGTTACAATATGGTATAACTGCCTTACAACCCAACGTTTTTATCGAGAGTAGGAAAACAGTGAAAAAAAATATCATTTTAATCGGATTTATGGGAGTGGGCAAAGGTACGACTGCGCGTGCTTTTGCCAAAAAGTATGGCGTTTACAACATCGATACGGATGACCTGATAGAGTCCAAAGAGAACAAAGAGGTCAAAAAGATCTTTTCAAAGAAGGGAGAAGCGTACTTCAGAGAGCTGGAACAGCAGACGGCAGACTGGATCATCGATTCGGTCAGCGGAACGCTGATCAGCTGCGGAGGAGGTTTCTATAAAGTAAAAAACCTCCATAAGATGGGGACGGTTGTACTGCTTCATGCATCGTTCGAGTGGATACTCAACCGCCTCAAAACTGCAAAAAACGCTGAAGCAAAACTGGCAAAAAGACCGCTTTTTGCCAAAGAGAAAGAGGCAAAAAAACTCTATAATGAGAGAGAAAAAGCCTATAAAAAAGTAGCTGATGTGGTGGTGAATGTAGAGGATAAAACGCTTGAAGAGGTGATCACGGAGATCGCCGGGAAGTGTAAAGTTTAAGCAGGGGACAGGAGGGCACAGGGAGCAGGGAATGGTACAATCATGTAGAACATATAGTCCCGTAAGCCTATCTCCGGGATCGAACAATACGTTTTCCAAACAGTCAGTGAAAGCCGGCTCTTTTTTTCTGTGAGAGACATTTTATCCAATTTCGATATAATTGCGCAATTGAACCCTCTGAATAACCTAAGGCATTCAGAGGGTTCAGAATTAAATTGAGTAACAAGAGAATGATGCAGCGATTTGAGACCTATTTGGCACAGAACCTTCCCAAAGTATCCAGCTTTCATCCGGTTTATGAAGAAGCACTCGGGGCTATGCTTCAAGCCGGCGGGAAGCGTTTCCGTCCGATGCTTCTGCTGAATATCGTTGATACTTATGAGCCGATGCTTTACGAAGGTGCCCTTCCGGCGGCAATGGCACTTGAAATGTTTCATACTTACTCTCTGATCCATGACGATCTTCCTGCAATGGATGATGCCGATCTCCGCCGGGGAGCTCCCACCCTTCATAAACGTTATGACGAGGTAATGGCGATACTTGCCGGGGATGCACTCAATACCGATGCATTTTTACTCATTGCCAAAGCCCCGCTGCGTGATGATGTGAAGATCAGTCTGGTAGAGCTTCTGGCTGCAAACGGCGGAGGGCAAGGTATGGTTCTCGGACAGGCAATTGACTGTTATTTTGAAAATCAGCCGCTCAGCGTTGATCAGGTAAAAGAACTGCATATCAATAAAACAGCCAAACTTATCGCCGCAAGTCTTGTGATGGGAGCAGTGATCGTGGGACTGGAGAAGCATGTGCAGGAGGCGCTGTATGCTTTCGGGATCGATCTTGGGCTGCTTTTCCAGGTTCAGGATGATATTATCGACGAGACACAGAGTGCTGAAGAGGCAGGGAAAACCACAGGGAATGATGAAGGTAAAAACAGCTTTGTCAATCTTTTGGGGCTGGGAGAGAGTATCAGAGAAGCGGATGCGCTGGCGAAAGATCTGCACAGACGATTCGAATCGTTTGATAACAGGTTGCAGCAGGCTTTACAGCCTTTGATGGAACAATATCTGTACAGACATAAATAAGTAATATTGGGAGAGGTCTTGGGTTGGTTTTTCGGGAAAATGAAGCCAAGACCTCTTAAAAGCGTAACGATAACAATAAAAAGTAAGGATTAAAACAATGCCTATGACCGAGCAAAATGCAATGCGTAAAAAGATGGCAAATACCATCAGATTTCTGGCAGCCGATATGGTTCAACAAGCAAATTCAGGACATCCGGGCGCCCCGATGGGACTGGCTGATATTGCCGTGGTACTCTCTGAGCATCTTTCACACAATCCGAAAAATCCAAACTGGCTGAACCGAGACAGACTGGTATTTTCAGGCGGGCATGCTTCTCCGCTGATCTATTCGCTTCTGCATCTCTGGGGATATGATGTCAGCATGGATGATCTGAAAAACTTCCGTCAGCTTGACTCTATCACTCCGGGACACCCCGAACATGGGCATACGCCGGGAGTAGAGATGACAACCGGGCCGCTGGGACAGGGTGTGGCAAATGCTGTGGGATTTGCCATGGCAAGAGCCTATACGGCAAACCAGGTGAACTTCGAGACGTGCGAACTGATCGACCACAAAGTCTACTGTCTGTGCGGAGACGGTGACCTGCAGGAAGGGATCAGCTATGAGGCATGTGCACTGGCGGGACACCTCGGGTTCAAAGACCTGGTTTTGATCTATGACAGCAACCATATCACGATCGAGGGGGATACGGATATCGCATGGAGCGAAGATGTGGCGAAACGTTTTGAGGCACAGAACTGGAATGTGATGAAGGTCAACGGTCACTGCTATACCGAGATCGACAAAGCACTCACGGAAGCAAAAAATGCGGACAAGCCGACGATCATCATTGCCAATACGATCATCGGCAGATGTGCGCTTGACCTGGAAGGTTCACACGAGACGCACGGAGCACCGCTCGGTGAAGAGGTTATTTGCGGATCGAAAGAGAAGGAAGGTTTTGACAGCTCTAAAAAATTCTATATCTCTGAAGATGTGTTGATGCGATTCAGATGTGCGGTAGAGCAGGGGGAACTGGCGGAAAAAGAGTGGATCCACAGACAGAAAGAGGCACCGCTGGTTGAACAGAACGAAGCGCTGGCACGTCTGCTAAACCCTGACTTTTCTGCAATCGAATTCCCTGACTTTACCGGCGAAAAAGAGATGGCGACGAGAGACTCCAACGGAAAGATCCTCAATGCGATCGCAAAAGTGGTACCGAGCTTTATCGGCGGTTCTGCCGACCTTGCGCCGTCAAACAAAACAGAACTCAAAGAGATGGGGGATTTCCCAAAAGGGAAGAACCTGCACTTCGGTATCCGTGAGCATGCGATGGCTGCGGTCACGAACGGTATTGCGATTTACGGTACGACGATTCCGTTCAATGCGACCTTCTTTGTCTTCTCTGACTATATGAAACCTGCGGCGCGTATCGCGGCACTGACAGGGATCCAGAACTTCTTTGTCTGGACACATGACAGTATCGGCGTAGGGGAAGACGGGCCGACACACGAGCCTATCGAGCATCTCAGCCAGTTCAGAGCGTTGCCGAACTTCTATGTATGGAGACCGGCTGATGCGACAGAGAACGTGGAAGCATGGAAAACGGCGCTTGAGATGAAAGCGCCGCACGGTTTCGTGCTGAGCCGCCAGAAACTCAAAACGCTGAAACCGATGAGAGACTTTGGAGAGGTAAGCAAAGGTGCCTATATCGTGAAGCAGAGAAAAGAGGCAAACTTTACACTGATGGCTTCAGGGTCTGAGTTGATGCTGTGTCTTCAGTCAGCATGCTTCCTCGAACCGCTCGGTATCAGGGCAAACGTGGTTTCTGTGCCTTGTCTTGATCTCTTTAATGAACAGGACGATGCCTATAAAGCACAGGTGATCGATCCGAATACGAAAGTCCTTGCAGTGGAAGCGGCGACAGCAACCGAGTACTACCGTTATGCGGATGACGTGCTGGGCATGGAGACATTCGGAGCTTCGGCGCCGGCCAATCAACTCTTTAAGAAGTTCGGGTTTACCCGGGAGAATGTCATGAAGCGTGCATGCAAGCTGATGGATGTGGAGTATAAAAAAGTCGATCTGGGATGTGACCTCTAGTTTTCCTTTCCCCCGTTACACCTTTTCCAAGGTGTAACGCCTGCATCATTAAAGGTTGTCAGCTGATTTTAAATCTATCGCCGGATGGAAATCAATCATGTAAAACCGACAAATTACGACGCGGATTCTGTTGAAGCCGGAACATACACAAGCACATCCGTAGGAGAGTTTCGTACCAAATAAGATGCGGTTGAACCAAAAAGAAAAGAGTTCAGGTTCCCTACACCTTTGGATCCCAGCACAATCAGATCGGCATTGTCCTTTACAATATAGTCTAAAAGATCTTCATTGATGGAGGCATGGTATCCGACCAATATCATCTCCCCCGTGCCAATCTCTTCTGCAAATTTTTCAAGTCCAGCCTGTGCCTCGCCACGCAACTCTTTTTTGAATTGGGCCTGCTGATCAACACTGATACGATAAGACAAAGCCTGAAGCTCATCAATCGTCACATAAGCATGAAGATACTTCAATGCAGCTGTATCGAAAAGGGAACGGGCAAACAGGATGCTCTTTTTGGAGTAGTCAGAGAGGTTGGTCGGTGCAAGCATCTCTTTATAGGAAGACTCGGCTTCCTTTTTAACGACCAGAACCGGAATGTGCGTCTTCTGGATAAGCTTTAGTGTGGTAGAGCCAAAATAGTTGCTGCTGATATCCTCTTTTCCGTGTGTCCCTATAATGAGCAGATCAGCGCCGATATTTTTTGCTTTCAGAGATATGGAAGCTGCCGGCGAACCGGACTCAACAAAGAGAATATATTCGATATCCTCTTTGGAGGTGAGCTTTTTTATCCGTCTTCTGATCTCTTTTTCTATCTCTTTTTCATCTAGCGATTGCACAAACGGAGACTCTATGAAAGAGGTTTCAATCACATGCATCACAACAAGCTGTACTTTCTTTTCTTTTGCTATATGGATAGCACGTTTCAGCGCCTCTTCAGCCATCGCTGATCTGTCAATAGCCACCAGTATCTGCTTGACTTTGTTCATCCTCTTCCTTTCGCATTTGAATTCTGATTAATGGTATCACAAGTTTGTTAACAGTTTAGCCCGATTATCCTGTGAGCGGGAAGAAAGAAAAGAGATGCGGCGTGCATATCGGACTTACGTATAATGGTCAATAGGCATTACGAAATTGTATTGCGTAACAAGATAATGAGAGATAATTTTGGAATCTCCGTTCGGCCTGAGCCAGTCGAAGGAAAATTCACTAAAATGGTTAAAATGGTTCGACAAGCTCACCATGAACGGAGGTGGAAACCCGCCATAAATAGGCTTAACTCAGAAGCCCCCTCACTTCATCCTCATCGATGAGCTCTTTCTCATACTTCACGACCGCGATATTCTCCGTCTCATTGATATAGCTCTCCACGATCGCTTCGTGCTGGGTCAAGGCCGCAACTTTTTCCCTGTCGAAGATATCCAGCGGCAGGTAGACGTTTCCTCGGTTATTCGGATTTGGCATCGTAGCTACCCAGACGAACCACATCGCACTGAGCAGGGCTACGATAAGCGCCAGAGCGCCTCTGTCGTAATGGTCCATGACATATCCCGCAAGCAGCCCTCCAAAAAAGATACCCACATAGGCAAACGTATTTGCCACACCGAGTGCCGCACCTTTCTGGTGCACCTTGGCAAACTTGCTTACAAAGCTCTGCAGCAGCGGTTCGAACATATTGAAGCCGATAAAAAAGAGTACGACCCCGACGATAAAGAGCCAGGGAACAGTCGCATATCCCATAGCGATAAATCCGAGAAAAATGGTTGCAACAGAGATCATAAAGACCTGGCGACCCTTGCCGTACTTCTCGCCGAATACTGCAGCAGGCCCCATAGAAATCAGCCCAAAGAGCATTGCAGGAAGGTAAACTTTCCAGAGCTCGGCCTTCTCCCAGCCGAAACCGCCTTCGGCAAGGCTCTGTGTCATGACGAGAGGGATGATGAAAAATGCCATCGTCATGATCGATGAGTGGAAGAGGAAGGTGATGTACATACGGGTAAGAGACTTGTCCTTGAAAACATCAAGCATCTGTGCTTCCTCCTCTTCGTAGCTGTGCACGATCTTCGGCGGCTGCGGTACAGCGGTAAAGAGGATACCGATCGCCATGACGGAAAGGATCGCAGTCAGCCAGAAGAGCTTGTCGATCCCCCAGTGGCCGCCTACGATCGGTGCGACGATCATTGCTGCTGCAAAACTTAAGGCAATCGTCCCGCCCATGATCGCCATGGCATGAGCTCTCTGTTCTTCCTTGACCAGGTCAGCGATCATGGCCGACACTACCGAACCGATCGCACCGGCACCCTGCAGGAAACGTCCCAGCATCAGCATATAGA
The DNA here is from genome assembly GCA_047689495.1 of Candidatus Sulfurovum profundilacunae. Lineage (GTDB taxonomy): Bacteria > Campylobacterota > Campylobacteria > Campylobacterales > Sulfurovaceae > Sulfurovum > Sulfurovum profundilacunae. The sequence continues at coordinate 10,571 of JBEWPY010000027.1, forward strand.
TGTTGTCGCTGAGTGCACAGACGACCGAACCGATGATGAAGATGATCAGTCCGAAAAGGAGGGTCTTTTTTCGTCCCAGTTTATCGCTCATCAGCCCAAAAGGAATCTGGAAGAGTGCCTGGGTAAGCGCATAACCTCCTACGACCACACCGGCTAAAAAAGCCGTAGCACCCTCCATCTCCAGAGCGTAGATCGAAAGGACAGGCAGTACAATAAAGAGTCCGAAAAAACGGAGGGCAACGATGGAGCTGAGCGGAAATATCTGTTTAAACATAGCATACCTCGGAAATCCTCTTAATAAGGATAATTTTACTCTTATTATATAATGATATAGTTAAGAAAAGATGATAAAATTTTGACAGAGGTTGTTTGATGAGGAGTAAATGTGAGATGAAGCTGGTATTGGCAACGGGAAACAAAGGCAAGCTGAGAGAGTTCAGGCAGATGTGCGAGGTTGAGGTGACCCCTTTTTCTGAACTGCTTGGAGCGTTCGAGATCGAAGAGACGGGTGATACGTTTGCTGCCAATGCCCTGATCAAGGCACGTACGATCTATGAGAAACTGAGGGACCGGGATCCGTCAAATGAGTACCTGGTGATCTCCGATGACAGCGGTATTTCACTGCCGGTACTGAATGGGGCACCGGGTATCTACTCGGCACGTTATGCCAAAGAGGATATTCGGGAGAGAGAAGTCACGGACAAAGACAATCTCTATAAACTGGTCGATACGCTCAAAGCAAAAGGGCTGAAACGTACGCCGGCTTACTATACTGCGGCAATAGCGGTCGTCAGCAAATACGGAGAGTATGTGGTGCATGGATGGATGCACGGCGATGTGATCGATGAGCCAAAAGGAGAGAAAGGGTTCGGGTATGACCCGATGTTCATCCCTGCCGGTTTTGCGCTGACGCTGGGAGAACTGGACGAGGCTGTCAAAAAGAAGATCTCGCATCGCGGACAGGCATTGGAGTTGGCAAAACCGATCATCAAGATGCTGAAAGACAAATAGGAGATATCATGTCAAAGAAAGAGAAATTTGCAGAAGATCTCCAGCTCATTTATGATGAGCTGCAAAGAAGACAGGCAGAGTTGAATGATTATTATAAACTGCTTGAGGATGAACATCCGGAAGCGGAAAAAGCAGTAGAGAGTTTTCTTGCCGAGCTGGCGCTGGAGAAGAACGATGAGAACAGGATGGCGGCACTCACACGTATCGTAAATCTGCGCGAGGATGCACTCGAACAGGTATTGCAGAAGCTTGAACTGACGCAATCGGAGATACTGGACAAAAAAGAACAGGCGTATCTTTTTGTCAGCCGCTTTCACCTGGACCGTCACGAGGATTTTATCTCCTGGGTTGGGGAGAAGAGGCTGCTGACACCGTTTTACCGTACGATCATCTCCGGAGTCGATGCAGTGGGTATCGCTATGAGCGGATGGCAGAGCGCATGGACGGCACATATTATCAACGGTGTGAACCGTGAACTCTTTGAGCTCTTTAACGGGGACGAAGAGAAGATCTTTGAAAAGCTTCAGAGCGAAAACCTGCTGGATCTGGACAGTACCGGTGCGATCGGAGACCGCTGCTACTCTGTCCTTCGCAAAGATAAAGAAGGAAGCTATATACGCGTGGCATATGCGGAGGCATTCAGGGATGAAGTAGAAAACATACGTGAAGCACTGCGTTTCTTTATGGAAGCATTACGGAAGGAAGAGGATGACATTTATGATCAGAAAAAAGAGTGGCTGGCTTATCTTGAGGCCATCTACGAGGCATTCGGGCATACACATCCGGATGAGCTGATCACCTATTGGGCCAAGGTAGACAGAGCCTGGATGAAAGTGACAGCACCGATACAGATAGGGCATCCGCTTGAGTATTATGAAGATCACTATCGAAAGGCTGTTGCTCTGGAGTGGGATCTGCGCATCGTCAATCCTCAACTTCAGACAAGATCTCATACCAGGCAGAGTATCCAGGAGTTTGCAAAAGAGATGGCTGAGGAAATCGGCGGAGAGGCACACAGGATCATGGCGAAAAATCTTGCACAGGTCGATGAGACACAGCTCTATATCGGCCAGCCGATGCTCTACTACGGGGCAGAGTTCAACGGACTCTTCTCTGCGCAGGTAGTTCCCAACGACGAGAGAGTTTCCGCCGAGTTGGGCAAAAAGATCTTTGCGTACGCAGATTTTGTCATGGCATCCAAAAAAAGCAAGCCGTTCATGAAGCTCGGTATTGAAACGTTTGGCGAGGCATTCATCAAAAAGCAGCGGGCCCTGATCGACGAAGATCCGAATCTTTGGCATGAGATCTATGATATCTCTACCATTGGACATGAATTCGGGCATATCCTTTGGATCGATTCCGATACGGAAACAAAGATGAACGGTACCGGGCAGTTCAAGAATATTGAAGAGTTTAAAGCCACAACCGGAGGGCTGATGGCGTTTTTCCGCAATGAAAGAGAGGAACTCAAGCGTCATATCATTGATGATCTGGCAGCACGCGCTGTAGGGCTGATGGCCTGGAGAGAGGTAGGCGAGGTGCAGCCTTACTACTGTGAGGGGTTGATCCATCTGGACCTTTTATTCTCCTCAGGGGTGATCGCCTATGAGAGAGAGCGTATAGAGATCGACTATACCAAATATGATGCGATGAAAGAGACCTATATCGATGCCTATAAGACGCTGGCAAAACATTATCTTGCGAAGAAAGATGCCAATCTCTATCTGAGCGGTTATGCAGTAAAAGATCATGGGGTCTATCTGCCGGTAAAAGATAAAATACGTTCATTTGTAGAACACTACTATGAAAGGTATCAGGCGATAGGCCAGCAGACGGTAATACTCTAGAAAGGATGTGATCCGGTAAAGTTTCCCTATTTACATTTGTTTACAAATGATTGACAAAAAATTCACATAACTTTTTTATCATGGTGGTATCTCAAAAGTTCGAGATATCTTATAATAAAAAGGATATAAAATGAAAAAAACAGCGATCGCAGTGATGACGACAGTCGGTTTAAGTACGGCTTTGCTGGCAGGCGGAGGCGGGATGAAACAATGCAAACATCCGATGAATATGAAACATAAAGAGAGGGGAGGCATCTATACGGTGATGCAGCAGCTGGACCTGACGGAGAGTCAGAAAAATCAGCTTCAGGCATTGCGAAAATCTCAAAAAGAGAAAAGAAAAGCATACGGAAAAGCCATGAAAAAGAGAAGGGCATCCGGGGAAAAGACGAGGAAAAACAGAAAACCGGACCTCTCCCGGTTCATGACGGCCAATCATTTTGATAAAGAAACGTTTAAAGCCCTGATGAAAAAAAGAATGGAGCAAAGAGAAAAAAGAGTCAAAGAGAGAAGAGACAGAATGGTCGAGAGGAGTGTTTCCCGTATGGAAAAAATCTATAACATCCTCACTCCCGAACAGAGAGAAAAATGGATAGAATTGTCCAGGAAACAATAAACAGGGAGTCAAATGTCACGGATATTGATGGTAGAGGATGATGCGCAGATCACCACACTTTTGGAACAGTATCTTTCCAAATACGGCTTAGAAGTTTTCTCTGTCTCTTTGCCCTCCGTGGCACTGGAAAAGCTCAGTATTGAGCACTACGATCTGGTTTTACTCGATTTGGGCCTCCCTGAAATGGACGGGCTCGAACTCTGTAAAAGAATCAAGACAGATTATCCGGCAACTCCTGTGATTATTTCAACAGCACGCGCAGATGTAAGCGACAAAGTGGTCGCATTTGATGCAGGTGCAGATGATTATATCGCAAAACCCTATGAGCCCAGAGAGCTGGTAGCAAGGATACAGGCGATCATCAAACGCTACAGCACGTTTTCCAAAACATCTCATGAGGATGTGTTCAATGTGGATAAAGTAAAACTGCAGATCACGCATGAAGGAAAAGCGCTTGACCTGACGTTAGCCGAGTTTGAGATATTTTCACTTTTACTGGAAAAAAAACATCAGGCTGTAAGCCGTGAATTTATCATCAACAGTGTCAATGCGGTCAAATGGGAAAGTAGCGACAGAAGTATTGATGTGATAGTCGGAAGGATCCGCCATAAAATAGGGGATGATATCAAAAAACCCAGGTATATCAAATCTATACGCGGTGTCGGATATAAATATATCGGAGCATAAATGAATCGTTATTCCGTATTTTTCACACTCAATATTTTATTTGTAATTGCCCTGGTCGCTACACTTATTGCAGGCGGGTCTGTCATCATGCATATGGTTAAAAAAGACCGTATGGATATGCTTTTTAAATCCAGGCTGATCATGAAAGAGTATAGAATAGCGGGAGGCAATCCCGCAGAACTGTTCAGTGAGTTCGGGTTGTCCTTGATCGGGGGCGAAGAGAAACAGAGAGTGCTCTTTGAACACCGTAACCATTCCGGACAGGGGAGAGTCCATAGAAAAAGAAGCAGTGTCATCAAGCATCAAGGCCATATCTATGTATATATCCACACACCGTCAGTAACCCTGCTTTTGAAAGATGAACGTACCTTCTGGCATCGTTTTTCTACTCCGCTTCTTGTCATGTTCGGTACGATCCTGTTGCTCATCAGTATGTATATGCTGTTGAGAAAAACGCTTTTACCGCTTAAATCACTCCAGAAAGATATTGAAAATTATGGAGAAGGAAAACTCTCCGGATATGCTTTTTCAGAAAAAAAAGACGAGATATCACAGGTAGCCAATGCGTTTTACACCTCCGCCTCCAGAATAAAGCGGCTTACAGACTCGCGAACACTCTTTATCCGCAACCTTTTTCATGAGCTGAATACCCCCGTGACAAAAGGAAAGATCCTCACCGAAATCGTTGATAACCAGGAGACAAAATCGATGCTGGATTCTATTTTCTCCAGGCTCTCTATCCTGCTTAAAGAGTTGGCCCAGGTTGAACAGATTACCTCCGAGAACTATCTGTTATCCAAAAAAGAGGTTCGCATCCTGGATCTGATTGATGAAGCGAAAGATCTGCTCTATCTGGATACACCGATAGCAACGAATGTAACATCTCAAGTAGTGAATGTCGATTTTGCCTCCATGAGTATTGTCTTTAAGAATCTGATTGACAATGCATTAAAATACGGGGAAGATCTCGAGATTATCTATGAGGAAAAAGGGACACTCTCTTTCGTAAGCAGAGGAGCGCAGCTCAAAGGTGATTTTTCCACCTACCTTGAAGCTTTTTCGCGCCAAAAAGGCAGTGATCAGCAAGGATTTGGACTGGGGCTCTATATCGTCAATGAAGTTGTTTTGATGCACGGCATGAGATTTGAATATACCTACAAAGAGGGCAAAAACCGTTTTACCGTTCATTTCAAAAATACTTTCTGACAGGAAAGGCAAACGACCATCCTGACTTTTCGTTCTAGCCTTCTACCCTTTTTTCATCTTCGAGAATATACGCTGAGAGGGCTTTGCAGAATTTTGAGTAACAGAGATAGTTTCCGGTGCCGATCTTGTCGCTGTGTTTGAGCTGAAGTCTCAGATAATCTGTCTGTTCATGGGCGAGAAAAACAACCCCGCAGTAGAAAAAGCCTTTTTTGTTGATGACTTTTACCGCTTTGTCTATCTGCGGAATATTTTCCAGCGAGACATCCACGTAGATCATATCACAATGTTTGGATTTGAGCTGGGATACAAGATGGCGGAACTGATGTTTAAAGTCTTTGCTGTAGCCATCGATCCTGATTTTGGCAATGTTTGAAAGCGGGTCGAACTCATAAGCCATAAAAATATGTTTAGGTATTTTCCCGGCCGCTGTTTTCTTGTTTTCTTTCAAAGAAATTCCGGCATTTTTATAGGTTTCTCTGATCTTCTTTTTGTACGGTGCGGGAAGGTAGAGTACTTTGGGATATTTGTTGAAGAATCTGTATCCTATCAGTACAGCACCTCTTTTGTCTCTTTTTGTCAATTCATTGCTCTCTATCCTTATATCCATAGGCATTTTCCCGAACAAAAGAGCACTCTCGGCAAAACCGTGCCCAAGATTGCTTTTTTGAGAGAAAGTATGATACATGATCGCTTCGCCGAACACCGCGTCAAGGCCGATGCTTTCAGCTTTTTTCAAAAGGAGGTCCATCATCTGGTTCATGATACCCCTTCCTTTAAAACGCGGATCTACGACGACAATCCCTATCTCGGCAATGGTTGAATCGGGTATCAGCATAAAAGCGAAATGGCCTATGACCCTGCCTTCGGCTTCTGCTACGATCGAATAGAATTTTTGGCTATGGTACTCCAGAATTTTCTGGGGATAGTAAAAGAGGTCTTTGATATAACTGTGGCCATAGTTTTTATAGATCAGATAGGCAATCCCTTCCTCGTCTCCCTCCCGGAACTCTCTTACCGTGACCGGTATGTTCGAGTCGATATGTTCATGCTTTTTCTTTTCTGAAGAGAAAAACGATGAAGAGGGACGGTCTTCCCGGTCACAGACCGAGTGGGAGGCATACTTGATGATCACGAACTTTTTGCCCTCTTTGCCCAGGTTGTGGTATTCGAACAGATCTACGAGGTCGTAGATGCGGTTAAAGCCTTTTGAAGCCTCTTTGATGATGGGGACTGAAGTGTGTTTTTTGTAGGACATGGGGATTCCCCAGTCGCGTACGTCGATACGTATACCGGTTTTAAAAGGGTGAAAAGAGACCTCTATATAGCCTCTTCCGTCTTTGTAGGCATGGGTGATTGCATTGTCAATCAGCTCTTCCACGCTCTCTTTCAATGCATGGATATCCCCTTTGGTTAAAGAGAGCGTGCTGCCTATGTCATCAATCAGATGCCTGACCATGGTATGAGAGGCAGTCTCACTGGGGATTTTCAGTACAATGTTCTCATACATCATTCATCCTTTGCAGTAAGCAGGTGCAGTACAGAAGCAGCCATGATCTTCATCCCGATCTGCAGTGCATCATCATCCACATCGAAGCGGCTGTTGTGTTGAGGTACGCAGGTTTGCTTCTCCGCATTGCAGGTGCCGAGCCTGAAAAAGGCACCGGGAACGAGCTGAAGGTATTCGGAAAAATCCTCTCCGCCCATGACAGGTTCCACGAGGTCAACACAGTTTTCCCTGCCGATGATCTCTCCAGCCTCTTCAAGGAGCACATCCACCATCGCATCATGGTTAATAAGCTCAGGCTGGCCGAATTCATACGCAAAGTTGTATTTTGCCCCCATCGACCGGCATATCCCCCTGATGGAGTCTTCCATCATTTCGGGTATTTGATTGCGTACCTCTTCATTGATGGTCCTGACTGTCCCCCTGAGCAGGACATGGTCGCAGATAATGTTCGACGCCGTTCCCCCTTCGATCGTTCCCAGCGAGATAACGGCCGGGTGAAGCGGGTCTATCCTGCGTGATACAATGTGGTTCAGCGAGTTTACGATCATGGAGGTTACCAGGATGGCATCCACACCTTCATGGGGCCTGGCACCATGGGAAGCTTTACCGAAGATCTCGATGCTGAAGATATCCGCAGATGCCAGCATGACACCATATTTGTAACCGATCTGACCGGAGTTGAGATAAGGATAAGCGTGCAGCCCGAAGATGGCACTGACACCTTCGAGTGCGCCATCTTCGATCATCTCTACGCTGCCGCCCTCTTTGCTCTCTTCGGAGGGTTGGAAGATAAATCGAATATTTCCCGGTATCTCCTCTTTGTGCGCGGCAACGGCCATTGCAGTACCAAGCGCTATGGCCGTATGGCTGTCATGCCCGCATGCATGCATCACCCCTTTCTCTTTAGAAGCATAAGGTTTCCCGGTCTGTTCTTCAATGGGAAGCGCATCCATATCGGCACGAATGGCTACGGTTTTGGCATTGTTGTCCGGGTTGAGATCGGCGATAAGTCCGAAGTGTTTTTCGCTCTCCCTGATGGTGTACCCTTTGGCTTCCAAAATGCCTTTGACCAGGTATTTGGTATGTTCCTCACGGCCCGAAAGCTCGGGATGCGTATGAATATCGTGCCTTATCTCTACGATACGCTCATTTATTGTATCGATGGTGACAAAAATCTTCTTTTTTAAGTTTTTCATATTCAACCTTTTAAATCAATGGCCTCCGGCCTCCCTTCCTTTATTATACTCCTTTTCAGAACAAAAATAAATCTTTTGTCACTATATTTTGATAACACAAAATAAGGATTTAACCCCTTCTAACCTCACTTTCGATATAATCGCAAC
>JBEWPY010000134.1:0-3151 GCA_047689495.1 Candidatus Sulfurovum profundilacunae
TGAAAAATTTGATACTTTTATTAGGGGTGGTTACCATGTGGGTTTACCGACCAGGTTACAAAAGATGTTATGGGTTTGTAATCATTCAGAGAAAAGAAGAAGAGATATCCTCCTCTTTCAAAAGAGGAGGAAGCGGGGAAAAATAGACTAAGCCGCCAACCCTTTAAGCACAAAAAAGGTGATTGCCGAGAGAATCGCGGCAGCCGGAACCGTAATGACCCATGCAGCAATGATCTTTTTCACCAAGCCGCGTTTTACATAGCTTTCTCTCAGGTCACGTTTGATCGCCTTGACGACTTTTTTCTGTGCTTTTGCCGCTTTTAAAAGTTCAAGCTTTCTTTTATACTCCTCTTCCGGACATGCAACCAGTTCCTCTTTAAGCTTGTGGTGCTTAGCAGTCTCTTCCTGAAGCTTTAACTGTTTTTCACCCGTCCCCTTGCTGTCAAGCCACTCTCTCAGAAACCCGACACCAAACACTGCACCTACCGCAATGTGCGTAGAAGATACAGGAAGCCCGAGCTGAGAAGCGATCACTACCGTAATCGCCGCAGCCATCATGATAGAGAAGGCTCTCATCTGGTCAAGCTCAGTGATCTCCGAACCTACTGTACGGATCAACCTCGGTCCAAAAAGGGCCAAACCGATCGAGATCCCGATACCCCCGACGACCATCACCCACAGAGGGATTGCCGCTTTTTCAGACACCTTTAAACTAGTCAAAGCATCATTTACGGCCGCGAGCGGTCCGACAGCGTTGGCAACATCGTTTGCACCGTGCGCAAAACTCAGAAGCGCCGCTGAAAAGATCAACGGGATCATAAAGAGAAGGTTGATCGACTCCCTGGTGTTATCAAGTCCTACGACTTTTTTTGCAACCCTTGGCTTAACGATAAAAAATGTGATTACCCCGCCGACCACTCCAAAGAGGAGTGCGACCGCAAATGTAGGTTTTTTGGTCTGAGGCAGGAACCTGAACATCTCTACGATTGTTCCCCAAACATGCTTGAATCCTTTCAATGTCAAATACGTAATAAACGCTGCAGACATAATCGCTACCAGAATCGGTACGATCTTCTTTGCCGCTGCGACCCTGTCCTCTTTGTAAAGAATCTGAGATTTGATAATGTAGAGGAATACCGCTGCGATGACACCCCCAAGCACAGGAGAGATCAGCCATGAAGCTGCGATCTTCCCCATCGTCCCCCAGGAAACGATCGCAAAACCGCCGGCCGCGATCCCCGCACCCATGACACCGCCAACAATCGAGTGGGTTGTAGATACCGGTGCTTTCAACCATGTTGCAAGGTTGAGCCAGAGTGCCGCAGAAAGGAGTGCCGCACTCATCGCATAGACAAAAACCATCGGGTCGCTGCCAAAAGCATTCGGAGAGATGATCCCTTTTTTGATCGTTCCTACCACATCACCTCCGGCAACCAGTGCACCTGCCGCCTCAAAGATCGAAGCGATGATGACCGCCCCACCGATCGTCAATGCCCCTGAACCAACTGCCGGTCCGACATTGTTCGCTACATCGTTTGCACCGATATTCATCGCCATATAGGCGCCAAATACTGCTGCAAGCACCAAAAATCCTCCATGCGTACCCTGACCTATCAGACTATTCGCATAGAGTGCGACAATCACTGCAAACCCGGCACCCAGTAATGTTCTTGCTGTATTGTTCATTTTTATTCCTAAACACTTTATCTTTATATAGTATAGATAAAAAACACTATCATTTGTTATCAATTTATACTATGGGATTTTTTAAAATAAAAAGATAGGCAAAATGCCCATCTTTAGAAATATATTCAGCCTTTGCGGCTTTGTTTTGCTTCGGCAACTCCCGGTTCCGACACTATGAATGACAAGCTGTTGTCATTTATTTTACGTGTCTCACCAGTTCACTTCCGTAGTCAACATCAATGCATCAGTTTCTGTCTCAGCACCAACCTCTTCTTTAAGCCAGTTGGCAATGAACTCTACATTTTTGTTGTACTGGTACGTAAGGCCCGCAATTGTTCTCTCTTTCTCTGTGCCACTGTCAAGTTCCCAGCAGTCATATCTACCGATGATACCAAAGTCTTTCATCGGTCTGATCTCACCGTTGACGGACCAACCTTCGCCGGCATAATCTTTAGTACTTCCCAAAGCAATATTGGCAGCATCTTCGGTTGCTACATACTGCGCTGCGATAAGGAAAATCGGTTGGTTATATACCGCATGCACACCGTACCAGTTGAGATCCTCATTTCCATGCTTGTTGCTCACTTCGTTCCACTGACCGAAGAATGAAACATCTGCATAAGTCACCTTGTCTTTTCTCTTCTCTTTACCCGTGCCAAGAAGGTGAGCCGTCAGTCTCCACTCGGAACTTAAACCTTCTCCATCTTCGACACCATGATACCCTTCACCATTAAACAGACCCAACTCAGATGAGAAGTATGGTGTTTTTGTCTTGAAGTTCACACCGAGGTCAGCCGAGTTTGTCAAGTGTGCTCCGTTGCCGTCTTCTACAAATACTTTAGAGATCGAACGATAATTCCATCCGCCATGCTCTTCATGATCGATCCATGGTCTGTGCGCCTGACCGATCTCGACACCGGTATACGGAAGGATACTGTCAAGGTAAAGGAATGCATACTTCAATCTTACTTCCCAGCTTCCTTCATCATCTCCATCGTCTTCATCATTATGGAAAGTATCCAATGTAATTCTCATGTAAGACTTCGGATTGTCCGCAAAAAACCCTTTTACCTGAAGGTAGTTTCTTCTTGTTTCAAACTCATTTGTATCTGATTCGCTGTCACTTACAAACCCCAGGTAATGCTTACCGGAGAATTCAAGTACAGGTACTTTATGTTCTTTTACCGTTGCTACTTCTTTAACTTTTTCTTCTTTAGCCTCTTTTGCTTCAAGGGCTTCGATCTTCTCAGCCATCGACATCATTTGCGCTTTGAGCGCCTTGATATCAGAGCTTGTACTGGCTGATGCTGCTGTTGCCATAGTAGCGACTGCTACTGTGGAGAGTAGGATTTTTTTCATCTTTTACTTCCTTGTCTTTTTTTGAGATGTGCGGAAGTATAAGACAAAAGGGTTACAAAATGATTACAGGATAAATAGTGGATAGTGGATAGTGGATAGTGGATAG
>JBEWPY010000028.1:0-18571 GCA_047689495.1 Candidatus Sulfurovum profundilacunae
ACTATCTATGGTGTCGGGGTGAGGGCATACCGACCTACACTTTCCTTCTATTTAACTCACACCATTTCTTGTTTAAACGGGTGCAAGTTAAAGTATAAGAAAATGCGATAGCCATTAAGAGTACTAATTTTTTTCATGTCACATTCGTATCGTATATGCGTTACGACGGGCACCGTCGTAACGAGGAATAAATAAAAAAACTGTCATCCCGAACGACTTTGCACCCCACTTACGCTTTAGCGACGGGGGTATCGGAATTTAGTCCCAGAAAAGCGAAGCGATTCGAGAGGGATGACGATTTTTTGCTTCTGCCTACGTGGCTACACTCCGTTACGACCACTTCGGTTTCGAAGCTATAAACAACAAGCAGTTGTTGTTTATTTGACGCTTCTCATTTGAAATTCCCGAACACAAGCGGCGCTTTCAGGTCAAGCTGCTTCACCGCAGCAATGACCTTCTGAAGATCATCGATCTTTTTGCCTGAAACACGTACCTCATCCCCCTGGATAGAAGGCGTCACTTTCAGTTTCAAATCCTTGATCGCTTTGACGATCTTTTTGGCTTCGTCTTTATCGATCGTATCCACGATACGGTAAATGATCTTGACATTTCCCCCGCTGATCCCCTCGGTTTTCACCTCTTCGAGTGATTTCCCCGCGATATTCCTTTTGATCAGCTTGGAGATCAGGATATCTTTCAGCGCATCGATTTTCTGGTCACTGGAAGAACTGAGGCTGAGTGTCTTCGCCTTTTCATTGAGATCGATCTCCGCTTTGATCCCTTTGAAGTCAAAACGTGTTGCCACTTCCTTCTCGGCCATCACAATGGCATTTTTCATCTCCATCATATCCAGCTTGGCACTGATATCAAAGTAGTGATCTTTTGCCATTACTTTTCGATCCTCATCATCACGACATCACGGTGTACGCACGGCTCTGCTTTAAGCGCTTCGATCGCTTCGGTGATCTGTGCCTCTTTGCACTCGTGGGTTGTAAAGAGGAGCTTCACTCTCTCATCCTCTGTATTAGGCTTTTGAAGCATCGACTCGATAGAGATACCGGACTTATCAAGTATGCCGCTTACCTTTGCCAGTACACCGCTCTCGTCATATACTTCCATTCGGAGGTAGTAGTGTGTCGTAATCGCCTCTTTTGGAAGAAGCTTGAGGCCTGATTCAAGTCCTTTCTTATATCCGAGCATCGGTCCCTGGTTTCCGCGTACGATATCTACGATATCTGCGATCACTGCTGAAGCGGTAGCGTCACCGCCTGCACCCGGCCCATAGAACATCGTCTCACCCACTCTGTCACCTACCACCGTCACGGCATTCATCACACCGTCGACTTTGGCGATCATCGACTCCTGAGGGATCATAGTTGCGTGTACACGTAACTCCACACCCCCTTTTGCTCTTTTGGCAACTCCAAGCAATTTGATCTCATAACCGAATCCTTTGGCGAAAGCAACATCGGTCTGTGTGATCTTCTCGATACCTTCGATGACGATATCTTCAGGTTTTGCATCGATCCCGTAAGCGATACTTGAAAGGATAAGAAGTTTGTGTGCCGCATCAAACCCGCCCACATCAAAAGTCGGGTCAGCCTCTGCAAACCCGAGGTCCTGTGCCTCTTGAAGGATCTCATCATACTGTGCCCCTTCATTGATCATTTTGGTAAGCATATAGTTACATGTACCGTTCATGATCCCCTGGATAGACTCGATATGGTTGGCGGCAAGCCCGTTACGCAATGCGCCGATGATAGGGATGCCGCCTGCCGTACTCGCCTCATACATCAACGGCAGATCACCTGCAAGTTCCTGAAGCTCATATCTGTGGTACGCCAGCAGTGCCTTGTTTGCAGTAACGACCGCCTTGCCGTTCTGAAGCGCTTTTTTGATGAGTTCATACGGTTCATCCACACCTCCCATAAGCTCTACAACGATATCGATCTCAGGGTCATCCACTATATCCAAAGGATTGTCAGAAAGTGTAATGTTGACCTCTCTTTTTTTAGAAAGATTCTTCACTGCACCGGATTTTACCACAATCTTTTTGCCTGCTCTCGCCTCCAGTATATCTGCGTTTGCCTCCAGAATCTGCGCAACACTCTGACCTACCGTTCCTACACCAAGAATCCCGATTTTTACCATTTTATTTACATCCCTCCAGGTATACTTTTAATTTGTCTGCAGCCTTTTGAATACGCTCCTCATCAGCTATCAGTGCGATACGGACATGAGAGTCATCGCCAAATGCGATACCCGGACTTACCGCCATATCTGCATGTTTAATCAACTCTTCAGAAAATTTGAGCGACCCCATATACATACACTCTTCGGGGATACGTGCCCAGACAAACATACTTGCTTTTGGCATACCGATATGCCATCCCGCTTCATTGAATGCCTTGACCAGATAGTCTCTTCTTCTTTTATATTTGGGAGCCGTCTCCTCTTCTGCGATCGCATAGAACTTATTGAGGGTATCGGCAGCGGCAAGCTGTACAGGCATGAACATACCGTAATCGATCCAACTCTTCAGTTTTTGGAGTGCGCCTATCAGACTTCTGTTTCCTACGATAAACCCGACTCTCCAACCGGCCATATTGTATGATTTGGAGAGAGTATAAGCTTCCACCGCAACCTCTTTTGCCCCTTCAACCTGCAGGATAGAAGGTGTTTCATATCCATCAAATGTAATATCCGCATAGGCGATATCCGAGATGATGTAAAAACGCTTCTTCTTCGCAAGCGCCACAAGCTTTTTATAAAAATCAAGTGAAACGGTCGCAGTGCTTGGATTGTGCGGAAAATTGACCAGTACATATTTGACCGGCACATGCTGTACATCGATCGTTGACTCTATCAGACCCAGGTACTTTGCCTCATCAACCTCATAGTTGTTTTCATTGAACGGCACGTTGATTCCGATAGGTTTTGCACCATTGATACTGAAGGCATAGGCATGGATCGGATAGGTCGGATCGGGAACCAGTGCGATATCTCCGGGATTCGTCACTGCCTGTACCATATGGAAGAAACCTTCTTTGCTCCCCATTGTCGCCACGGCTTCACGTTCAGCGTCCAACTCCACATCATACTTCCTTTTGTACCAGCTGCAGATCGCTTCTCTAAGCTCCGCGATACCTTTCCCGCTTCCGGCACTATACCCGTGTGTGCCCTCTTTGCGGACATGATCTATCAGTGATTCTACGATCTGCTGAGGCGTATCCTCATCAGGGTTTCCCATCGAAAAATCCACCACATCCCTGCCTTCTTCTTTGGCTTGTGCTTTGAGCTCATCAATCGCTGCAAAAACATACTTTGGCAGTTGGTTTATCTTTTCAAATTGTATTTCATCAAACATTTTTTCTCTTTATCTTAGTTTTTTTACTTATTGAATTACCATTGGCTCCACCCACCTGAAGCCACATATTGGTCTTTTGTCATCTCTGTTATACCACTTTGATCGATTTTGAAGTAATGTATCTTTTCATCATTATAAAAACGTTTTTCTTCACCATCCACCAAAGTGAAACTGGCCGAACTTGTGGCAGCCAGTATTCCTTCTTTTTTGACAGTAAAATCATATTGCCCCGAGATGGTCTGATGCGCTCTCTCTTTTGTTTCCAGGTCGATCAGTCCGAACCAAAGTTTATTCTCCGGTACAATGGAGATGATCTTTTTCTCTTCTGCAGCCTGATCATTTTGCGGCAGTTTAACACTCTCTTCAGCAATACCGGTCCCTGTCAAGTCTGTAGTTACCGCAGCTTTTTGATCAATCGGTTCAACGGCCTGGACCACTGTAGTCGCGTCTGCCTCCCTGTCTGTCTCGTGAACTCGGCTATCGGCCATATTTTCATTCTGGGCGTTTTGTGTTATTTCTTTCCATTTGTTTTTTATGACATTGATAATCGTTAAATCTTTATCTTCAATCTCCTCTGTATCCATCGTATTTTGAGCCGGGACTTCTTCAGCTGCAGGAGTCAGTGTATTCAAATGGGTCTTGTCATATTGTGTCAAAAAATACCAGCTTGCATAGATCAACGCTAAAAAGATAAAAAGAACAAACCATTTTGATTTTCCTTTCTTCTCTTCCAGAACAGGAGGCCCCAAAGTCACACCTTTTTCGCTTTTTGCCTGTTCCGCATAGTACGCATAGGCCTCATTACGCAATGGGGTCAGATCAGCACCAAATTCACGTTCTAAAATTGAAATGAACCCAATCGTTTTTGCTTTATCGAGTTTTTCGAACTCTTTATTCAGCAGATACTCTATACTTTCATCCGGAATATTTGTCTTTTTGCTAATATTTTTTGAACTGTGTTCTTCAAGAATATCACTTAATTGCATAATTCATCCTATGTATTAATATCGCAGCCGCCGCACTCACATTCAATGAGTCAAAAGCGTGCTCCATCTCGATAGAGACTATCTTGTCTATCTTGGTCAAAACTTTTTTTGAAAGTCCTTTTCCTTCGCTTCCCATTACCAGCACCCTTTGGGGTGAAAATATACACTCCTGTACATTTTCACCCTTCATAGAAGCACCATAGAAGGAAAATCCCGATTGCTTAAGCTCATTGATATTATCCAGAATATTGGACGCTATCATAAAAGGCATATTGAGCAGTGCTCCTGAACTTGTACGTGCAATTGCCGCAAAATTAAGCTGCTTTACACCCGAAGCGATAATTGCTTCTGCTCCCAATGCATAGGCAGATCTTACTATCGCACCTATATTCCCCACATCCGTCAGACCATCAAGCACTACGATAAAGTTTCTCTGTTTGATCTCCGAAAACGCTGTCTGTTCAAAAGGGTCCATCTCAACAAGGATCCCTTGATGATTGCCTCCCTTTGCCATAGACTGTGCCCACTTCTCTTCTAAGAACTTGATCTTATCGTGGTATTTATGGAACAAAGGCTGAGGAAGAATCCCTTTTTTTGCCACATAAACTTTCCGGATCTCCTCTTCTTTATGCTCTAACGCATACAGGCAGACCTGTTTTCCATATATTATCATACGTGCGATTTTATCGAATTTTTGCTGTTTAAGTGTTTATCAATTCCTGATACCACTCTTTCACACTTCTTTCACTCAACTGCGAAAGAAGTTTTGCCTTGGGTTTCGGCGGTAAGTCGATTGCCAGGATTTCACTCAGCGACAGAGATTTCTCTTCACATTTCTTCGCCGAAATTACCACGACCCATTCCCCGCGAATCACCTCATCCTCAAACTTTTTACTCAACTCTTTCGCTGTTCCGCGATAATAGCTTTGATACTTTTTACTGATCTCTTTTGCCAAAAAAAGTACTCTCTCTTCATCCAGTGCGGCAATCTCTCCAAGGAGTTTCTCCAAACGGTGGGGTGACTCATAAAGTACTGTATGATACCCGTTGTTCATCGCTTCCGAAAGAGCTGCCGCCCGCTCTTTCCCCTTGTGGGGCAGGAACGCATAAAAGAGAAATTTGCCTTCCTTGAAACCGGAGGCTGCATATGCTGTTGTCACGGCGCTTGCACCCGGAAGCACATCATACCCGATACCGTTCCTCTGACAATACTCTACCAGGATTTGTCCGGGATCGGAGATCACCGGCATACCTGCATCACTCACATAAACAACCTCTTTCTCCAAAAAGGTACTGCCGTATTCGGCGATACGCTGCGCTCCGTTATGTTCATTGAAAGAGAGAAATTCTGCATCGGGAGACTTCATCCCGAAACGCGCTTCAAGCAGGCGTAAAAGTTTTTTCGTCTCGCGGGTATCTTCACATAAAAACAGTTCCGCTTTTTCAAAAAGCCTCATCGCTCTCATGGTAATATCCTGGGGATTTCCGATAGGTGTGGGAATAAAAGTAATCAAGTATCAGCCTTTAAAACAAGGGCCAAATTACTTGAGCAAACAAAGGCAGCTGGCTGCCTGAGCCTACTGCTGAAGTAAACTTAGCATTAGCAATCCCTTGAAAAAACGTTGCCTGAGCGGCAGGTTTTAGCAAGGGACAAATAAGAACTCTGCCGCTGCAAGAGTCTACTATTGAAGGTTGAACTTTTTCTTGAACTTGTCAACTCTACCTGCAGCATCAACCATTCTCTCAGAACCTGTAAAGAACGGGTGACACTCATTACAGATATCGATGCTCATCTCTTCTTTGTTTGATTTGATTTCAAACTTGTTTCCGCAAGCACACGTCACTGTACATGCTTTGTAGTCAGGGTGAATATCTTTTCTCATCACGTTACCTTTTTAATGTATTGTTTTAAAATGCGACAGGCAACCAACCTGCTCCAGTCTGTAACAGACTCTTCCACTATCTTCAGTCCGATAGGGGTCGCTGCGACACTCTTCAGGTGAGACAACTTTAGGGCGGAATTATATCAAAATAGTTTTAAAAAATTATAAAATCATGCTCCGAAAAGCGAGGTATAACACGCCTGAGCCCATCCATAAACATTTTTTCCATTCATCAATCCTGTTTCACCCTTCCACACTTCCTCGGTAACCGGCGTAGCGAAACTGAATCTTTTGGTTTTTTTGTCAAAGGCATACTCCGAATGGATAAAAATCCCTCTTTCGGGATAGGCAGAAACCGCGGAGATGCAAAGCGTCACCGGAGACTCCCATTCAGGCGGCTTCGTTCTGTTGATCTTCGAAGCAATCTGTTTGGCAACATATTGTCCTTCCGACAACGCTGTGTTCCCTGACTTTGAAAAGCCCATCGGGCGCGCATCACCTGAAATATAAATATTGGGATGGCCCTTTGCCTCGTAGGTCTGAACGTCAATATCCCCATCCAGCCTGTTATAGACAGAGTCTTTGGCAACGCCGGCGATATCAAGAAGCCTTCCTCCCCTTACATGCGGGTAAAAGGATGCATCATCGAAACAAAATTCGTCAAACTCGGTTTTCACACTTTTCTTATCAAGGTCGATCTCTTGAATGACAGCATTGGGCTCCAATGTGATATACTCTTTGTAAAGCGTTTCCATCGCAGTATGGAAGCCGTGTTCCTTGATCGTAATGTCATGGTTCTCATCCAGCAGGAGAATTTTACCTTTGATCCCGTTTTTCTTGAAATAGTCTGCGATCAGGCAGGCTCTTTCATAGGGGGCGGGAAGACATCGATAGTTGCCTCCCGGTACCGTCATGAGAAAGGTACCGCCTTTGAAATTCCGGATTTTCTCTTTAAGCGTCATATGCTCAGACCCGGGTCTGAAAGCAGGCGGATACTCCTGTCTGAGCCTGTTTTCAAGTTCGATATCCTCTGTCCAAAAAGAGTAATCATACTCGATCCCCGGAGCCAATACCAGATAGTCGTAGGCGATATCGCCTTCATTCGTGTGCAGTACGTTGTTCTCTTTATCCACGCCTGTCGCAGTGGCATGAAAATAGGTGTAGTTGTGTGCCCTGGCAGCCTTAAGGTAATCGTGTGTCAGAAACTCCATATCTACTTTGTCAACCAGCCACATATTGCTCACCGGACAGGAGATAAAGACCTCTTTCTGCTCTACCAGCACCACATCGGAATCCGGGGCAAAGGCTTTGGTATATTTCGCAACACTGAGTCCGGACCATCCGCCGCCTACGACAACCACTCTCGGCCCTTTGGCCTTTTGGATCGGTGCGGGAACAAACTTCCTGCTTTTATGGATGCTTCTGGATGCTGCTGCTGATGCACTGCTGCCGGTCGCTGCCAGAGCCGCCGCCAATGCACCGCCAAGTTTCAATACGTCTCTTCTTGATCGTTTCATCACTCATCTCCGTAAACTTTGATACATCATAGATTATCATATAAAAATATGCTTTATATATCTTGAAGCATGACCTCTGCTGGCATTTTTTCCGCCATCAGCAGGCAACCGTATTTTCTTTCAATTATTTTATGTACAATCTATCATAAAAAAAGAGAAAGGCACATCCATTCATACAAAACAGATACTTCTCCTGCTTCTCTACTCTTTATTGTATGCAGCAGAGGGCCAGGCCGGGGAGACTCGATGGGGCAGGTTTGACACCCATATCGAACTCTTTCATTATCATATTGAGGGACCAGAGGATCAGGAGTCGCAGACAACCGTACTGGGCGGATATATACACTATACCTCCAAACCTTTGTATCACTTTGGATTTGGGATCAAACAGTATCTCTCACACCTGATATTCGAGTCCCAAAACCCTGCTTTGACTTCATTGACCGACTCTGCAGGAGAGGATATCAATCCCCTGAGCGAACTCTACGCCTATTATCAAAACGAGACCTTTTCACTCAAAATCGGAAAGCAGCAGATCGACACACCGATGCTTAACAATGATACGACCAGACTCATCCCTTTCAGCTATAAAGGTATTACATCCCGTATCTCCTGGAAGGAAAACTCATTTCTATCACTGGGGTATGTGACAGAGTTCAGGGCCAATAATGACGAAGACTACACTCGATATACTTCAAGCGGCCTGGCAGAAGACGGGGTAGCCTACCTTGGTTTCCATACACAGTTCGGCGATGTAAAACACCAATGGTACTACTACCATGCCCCCAAACTCTTCCATACACTACATATGGAGGTAAGTGCAAAAACGCCCTATGACGGACCCGGAATGTTACACTACGGAGTACAGGCAATTTATACCTTTAGCGATAGAGGCGGGGAAAACACGGTGACAGGCAATAACGGGGGAGGAGACGTCAGGCTCATCGCAGCCAAACTGGGGATCGAGTCTCAAAAGTTTTCCTATATCGGTTCGCTCTCATACAATCTTGGGGAAGACGGTATCAATCGGGGCTATGGAGGCTTATCTTCTCTTTATACGAGTTCCATGATCACCACCGGGAAAAAGAGAGGGCACCCTTTTGCCAAATCCCTGAAGGTACGCTACAGATACGACTCCCCTGCCAAAGACAAGGAGTATTCGAGCGCTCTGTATTTTACCAATGTAACCCACAAAGACGATGCCTACAATACCGTTAATGCACTCTATATCGACCACAAATTCAAGTTCAGGCCAAGGGAGTATATCCTGCTGAGATTTGAAAGACAGTGGATCGAAAATGAAGATGACAGGAGCTATTTCAGGATCATCAGCGCGTATACCTTTTGATACGGGGAGCCGTCTGCATCACCTCTCCGGTTTTATAGAAGTATCTTCGAAGCTACTGCACAGACAGCACTCTCGCTTTTGAGTACCAGGGGAGTATCAAAGCCTAGTACTTTCCGGGGTGAAAACAGTGCCGCCTCTTCGTCAGTCAAGCCGCCTTCGCAGCCGATTACGATCGTATCGACAGACATTTCCTGTGAAAGCGTATGCTCTGAAAAGTTTAAAAGACAGCTTTGAGGATGTTCAGCGATAAATGCTTCCAGGTTCTCGGCAGCAGCCAACTGCATCATCACGCTTCGTCCACACTGCTGTGAAGAGTTCAGCAGTATCTTCCCAAAGCGTTTAAAATCAGGCTTGAAACTTTTTTGCGAA
This sequence comes from Candidatus Sulfurovum profundilacunae, assembly GCA_047689495.1. GTDB lineage: Bacteria > Campylobacterota > Campylobacteria > Campylobacterales > Sulfurovaceae > Sulfurovum > Sulfurovum profundilacunae. Next base: position 9,471 of record JBEWPY010000028.1, read on the forward strand.
CGGGCACAGTAGATAAAAGTGATCTTTGATACCCCTATCTCATTGAGAGAGGGAAGCACTCTCTCTATACTCTTCGGATCGATCACGCACCATCCGATATGCAGGTCTCGTTTGGCCCTGATCTCAACTTCACGACTCTCCTGCAGCGCAAGTGAGGCTGTGCGTTTATCCATCTGAGTGATCAGGTAACGATAAAGCAGGCCGTCTTCAAGATTGCGCAGAGAGAGTATATCGCCTGCCTTGTGACGACGTACCTTGAAGATATAACGGTGGTCATCACCCTCCAGTGTCAGCGAAGGCTGCCCCGCCTGAAAATTATAAAGATATAACACTATATATCCTTTCCAATATCTTTACAAAACTGCACTATAGTGCAGTAAGCACGCTGCTGACAAGCGACTAAATCGTAGTGCAAGCAAGGCACTAAATGCCGCGTCGTAAGCGGACTCAGCGTCAGCGTAGCTCTCTGAGCTTTGCTTAGAGAGCGTCCTATAAATCGATAACACCTTTTGCCCTTAATACCATCAGTACCACCATCGCCGCAACCAGCACGATCTGAACCAAACCGATCTTTACAAAAGCCCCCTTGATCAGTTTATATGTCGTGGGATTTTCAAGGTTGGCGACCTTGACGAGTTTGTGTTTGCGTATCTCCATATACACCATCACTGCCCAGAGCACGATCATCACAATGATAGCCAGATTCATCTGATACTCCCCTACAATCATCGCCACAAGCCCTGCAAAAGCGATCATCGTAAGGATTGCCTGGAAGATTAAAGTGTAGATCAGGCTGACTTTTTTAAGTGCCTTCGGATTTTTGCCCGTCATCATCGGCATCAAAAGCCCGCCGACCAGGAAGCCTAAAAACAGTTTGATCAATATACTGTGGGTAAACAACATCGTCTCTAACATAAAAACTGAATCCTTGATATGGAATAATGCGAATTATACTCTATTTTGTTATAATCCACGTAATAATCATGAAAAGGTTTATCATGCTCGTATCTATCCCTCAGGCACTGGAAATTATCGATGAGAAGGTCTCTGTATTGGACGGTGAAGTCATCCCTATCGAGGAGTCAGTCGGCCGTGTTGTACTGGAGCCTTATCACGCCCGCTTCAATCTCCCCAGGTTTGACAATTCAGCCATGGACGGCTATGCTGTCAAGGTTGCAGATGCGGGAAGTACCGTACATTGCGACCAGGTGATCTATGCAGGGGACAACCCTTCTATGGAGCTGAAAACGGGCAAAGCGATCAAGATCATGACAGGCGCACCGGTTCCAAGGGGGTGTGAAGCAATCATCGCTATCGAAGATGCTGAGGTAAAGCAGGAAAAGATTTCTCTTCCCGGTACGATTAAAATGGGCAACTTCATTCGTCTTGCCGGAGAGGATATTGCCAAAGGCGACACCTACCTGCATCAAGGGGATGTGATCAATGCCTATACGGTAGCTTCCCTCGCTTCCCAAGGAATAACCCATGTCACGGTAAGCCGGAAGACAAAAGTCGCTGTTTTTGGAACAGGCGATGAACTCCGTCCCCATTTTGAAAGGATCGAGGACCACCAGCTCTACAATTCCAACTCCCCAATGTTTCTGACCAGAAGCAAAGCATTGGGATGCGAGGTACGTTTCATCCGCTCTTCTGTTGATACGCTGGAGGCACTGCAGGATGCCATCGCTTCTACGCTTGATGCGGATATCATCATCAGCAGCGGAGGTGTAAGTGTGGGAGATAAAGATTTCACCAAAGAGGCGTTCACCAATCTTGGTATGCAGATACATTTTGACAAAGTCGATATCAAACCTGGCCGTCCGACAGTATTTGGAACGATAGGGAAAACTGCCGTCATCAACCTTCCCGGCAATCCGCTGGCATCGATGGTCAACTATGAACTCTTTATCCGAACCGTGATCCGTAAAATGAGCGGGAGAGCCGATCATTATCATGCCTCCATCTCTACCGAACTGGGAGAAGACGTGAAACTCAAAGGGGGGAAAACCACCGTACTGCTGGGTACCTTTGACGGAGAATCTTTTACTCCTCTCCATGATCAAAAACCCGGTATGGTATCGCCGATGCAGAAGGCTGAGGGGATGATACTCCTGACTCCGGATGTCACTGAACTTCCAAAGGGCACCAGAGTGAAAATGCTGCCAATCTGCTGGGAGTTTGGTTCAAATACAAAAGAGGATCTGTTTTCATAGCCTGGATAGGATATTTCCGGGAACACCCGGGGAATCATACAATACGGTACAAAAAACCGTTATACCTTTTCGGGGTTTATGATGGTTCCAAAGTTTAACAGTTTATTCCAAATCTCCGGATCTCTCCACTCTTTCTGTATCTGTTTTGAAAACATAATCTCTTCCAGCCTGATCTCACCCATTAAATGACTGTGTGCATCCTCCCGGAATCCCTGGGCATAGCCTGTATCGGTTTCATGCACGATAATACTGTGCAGCTTGACTTCTCTCTCGCCGTTTTGCATCGCTGTACATTCCAGGATACGCTCTACCACCAGGTAGATCACCCGGCTGAACTGTTCAGCAGAAGGTGAAACAGGCAGTTCCACCCATCTGGCGCTGTGCTCCTTCATTGCCGTCAGATATTTTGGGTCATCTTTGCTCCATAACGTGATTCCGTGGTCAAAAGAGTCGATCATCTCTTTGATGGCAAGCTTGGTCAATCCAAAGTCATACACCATCTGGCCGTCATCAAGATAGTTTGACTCCAGCAGTACTTCAACCTTGTAGGAGTGTCCGTGGATATTCTGACTACATCGTTGTGTCGTACATCCGCGTACAATATGGGCATTTTCAAATTTAAACAGTTTACGTATAATCATCGCTCTATTCCAATCAAAGCTTTTCTTAGAAAAGCATACCATAATTCCTCACTCCTCACTCTTCACTCCTCACTTTCAAATACAAAGTATTTGAACTATACCCCCTGTGTGGTATCAAAAATACGGATATGCAGTCTGTCACTATACCTGAAATTGTGCTGCATACAAAATCCGAAGACTGTTTTGTCACTCTTCCGGATCGTATCGCGGCTCTCGCCTACCGGCATACAGAAAACCTGCAGATCCGGTACGATCGCCCTGATCTCTTCGATCTCTTCAAATGCCGTGCTTTCAATCAATGCAGCATCGATCGTAAATTTCAGAAAAGCTTCTTTTGCCGAAGAGGCAATTGACTTTAACGCATGCGGTATCAGGCGCTTCGATTTCGGTTCCCCTGAATTGGAGAGCTTGAGCGAAAGGGAAAAGATGCAGGAGGCATAGGCAGGATAAGCATCAAAGTCTATCGCAATCGTCCCATTGGTCTCAAAGGTCACTTCCGCACCTGCATCCACCAGCCACTTTATGGCCTCATAAAAGACTTGATCCTTATGATACAGCAGCGGTTCTCCTCCGGTCATGACGACATGCGGCAGATAGCCTATCTTCTCAAATTCCGTTTTAAGTTCCTCAATCAGAGCAGGAGCATGTTCTATCTTTATCCATGACTTGGAAAACCCGCTATCGACTGCAAAGTAGGTATCGCACCCGTAGCGTACTTCGCCATCTATCTCATACCTTGCGCCAAATCCCGGACAGCTTAGGTTGCACCCTGCCGTACGTAAAAAATAGGAAGGCGTACCCGCATATTTTCCTTCACCCTGTATGGAAAAAAACTGTTCAGTCAGATAAAACAAGGATTCTCCTTATTTTTTTAGGTAGCAGATAGTAGATAGTAGATTCGGTATATTTTTCTTTGAAAAACTTTTATCTGTTTTCATAAAAGCGGAGCCACTGCACCGCAAACATAACCTGCTACTTACTCTCTCCTCTCTACTATCTAACTTCACAGTGATCACCCGCCTGTTTCATAAAATGCACGCTTGGAAAGTTCTCTGTCTTCAAGTTCTTCTTCACTCCACCGGTTCTCTTTTGGTTTGTCTTTGAGTACCTGCGTAAGTACCCCCGAAGCACTTTCAATATCGCCTTTTCTGACATGTTCGGCAATACTCATCGCCTCATCAAAATAGAGGCACGGGATCAAATATCCCTCTGCAGTAAGCCGGATTCTGTTACAGTTTTCACAAAAATCATGTTTGTGAGGATCGATCAATCCAAACTCATATCCATCCTCAAGCACATAGTTAAACGAAGGACTCGCTCCTTCGCGTCCGAGTGCCTTGATCGTATGGTGCTCTTTGATCTTAGAGAGGATCTCACGTCCATGCATCCCCTGTAACTCCTGATCCGCATGGGCATTTTCCATATACTCGATAAACCGCACCTTGATCCCGCGTGCTTTGCAATACTCCATGACATCCAATATCTCATCGTCGTTGATACCTTTTAGCGGGACCATATTGATCTTCACTCCGAGCCCTACTTCAAGCGCTTTGTCAATGCCTTTGAGCACCTCTGCCAGAACATCTTTCTGCGCAATCTTGGCAGCGACTTCGCTCTTGAGCGAATCAAGCGAAATATTCAAACGTTTAAGGCCGGCATCTTTTAGTTTTTGTGCGGCAGAAGGCAAAAGAAATGCATTGGTGGTCAAAGCCAGATCAATATCAGGTTTATAATCATGGATCATCTTGATAAAACGATCCAGGTCTTCGCGAAGAAGCGGCTCTCCACCTGTAATCCTGATCTTGTTGACCCCTTCATCAATTGCCGCTTTTATAAACAAAAAAAGTTCTTCAAAACTAAGCAGATTCTCTTTGGGTACCCATGAAAAAGGTTTTTCGGGCATACAGTACTGACAACGAAAATTACATCTCTCAGTGACAGAAACCCTGAGATAATTCACGGTCCTGCCGTGTCCATCAATAAGCATGATACATCCTATATCCTCTGATAAAATCTATCAGAAATATTATTTATTTTTTGTAGAGTATCCAAATGTAGATAAAAAAAGGTTAACACAGGTCAAGAAGTGAAAAAGTGTTGAATAAAATCAGAAAACCTTATGATGGCCAGCCGAGTTATACCGACGGGCCAAACAAGCTTTCTATTGGAGAAAAATTAATCTTTACAAGGTGAAGAGGGTGCTGCCCTGCTCACGCTTTTATTAATGGAGATCTCTCCATTGATGTTTTTTCCAAAGGAAGGCAAGGATAGAGAATACAAGGAAGAAAAGCAGTACTTTCGGTCCCAGCTCCTCTCTGGCAGGCTTACTTGGATCACCGACCTCTGTAAGGAATGCCTCAACCTTCTCATAACCTTCTTTATTGAGACCAACTCTAGGCATTGAAGTACCTGGAAGCTGCGTTTGAGGGTTCTCTACAAACGTCTCCATAAAGTGATGGCTTCTTGCTCTGATGATCATAGAAAGATCCGGCGGCAATTTACCCATGTACCCCTTGACAGCATCCTGAGCTTCAAGTACTTTGATCTGGTGTGCCAGTGCATCTTTTTCATATTTGAATGATGGCGTATCACCGATCTGACTCATCTTGGCATAACGCATTGCGTGACATCTTCCACACGCTTCCTCATATGCCTCTTTTGTTGTCGGCTCAGCTGCTTTATTCTCAAGCACATAGGCAACCACATCAGCGATCGACTGATTATCCATGAACATTGTTTTTACAGGCCCCATTGGGTGCATCATTGTATCTGCAAATTTATGATCCGTGTTCATTGCCATCGCAGGATCTTTGATCAGTGCGATCAGGTATTTTTTATCATACAATGCACCTGCATGATCAAGCACTGGCGGGATTACACCACCCATAGCCGGTGCACCCTCCATGTGACATCCCATACACATTGCATAACCAGCTTCACCGGCTGCTGCGTTACCTTGAAGCTTTGCGATCTCGTTTACTTCATTCCAAAACACTTTTTTCGCTTCTTTTTTATCCTCTGATGCATCAGCGATATCCGCCGTACCGTCATAAACAAAACCATGTCCTTCTACATGCTTGTGCATCTGGCCATGTGCAAATGGTTCAACACCCCAATAAAGTAAAAGTGTAAAGGCTGCTACGACTCCTAATATTTTTAGTTCTTTCATCCTCTACTCCTTATAGCTTTTTTTCGGCTTTTGTAATAAATGGCAATGCGATCCATAATGCAAAGAATAGCAATGCTGCTACAAGACCGATCTGATTCCATACACCTTCCGGAGGCAATTTACCCATCACTGTCAGCACAAGTACATCTACCAGCATCACCCAGAACCATACTTTAAAGAGTCCTCTTTTGCTTGCAGGAGCAACATTCGGGCTTCTATCAAGGAACGGAAGCAGGAAGAAGATCACCTGAGCGAAAGCAAATGCGACCAAACCTGGGTCTTTAGGGAATGGTCTAAGGATCTCGTAACTCCACAGGAAATACCACTCAGGATAGATATGCGCTGGAGTTTTAAGTCCGTCTGCCGGGTCAAAGTTCACCGGGTCCATCGCAAAGTTGAAGTGGTAGAACACAAGATAGAAGAACAAGATGAAGTAAATACCCATTACAAACACATCTTTACTCAAAAATACCGGATTAAACGGAATGACCTTGGATTCTTTTTTCTTGCCTGCCTTGTAAAGCTCTGCAGCCTCTTCAAAATCGATCTCTTCACCCTTTTGGTTGTTTACATGAGGGATTCTCAGTGTACCGAAGTGAAGTACGATAAGCCCGATGATCACTAACGGCAGCAACAGCACGTGAAGCATAAAGAATCTTGTCAGGAATGCATCACCGGGTACATAGTCTCCCCTGATCCACTCAACCAGTCCGTATGCTTCCAGCGAACCACCGGAGAACAGGTTGGTAATAACCATACCGGCCCAGTAACTCATCTGCCCCCATGGCAGCATATATCCGGAGAAAGCTTCAGCCGAGAATACTACGAAAAGAAGCATACCCGAGATCCAGATCATCTCTCTACCCTTTTTATAGGAACCGTAGTAGATCCCTGTAAACATATGGATATAGATAATCAGGAAAACCAAAGATGCCCCAATACCGTGAATATGTCTCCATAACCATCCGTAACCTACTTCGGTCATGATCGTGTAGTTCACAGAATCAAATGCCATTGCCGTATCCGGCTTATAATACATTAAAAGAAAGATACCTGAAACAAGAAGCAATCCGAAGGTTGCTGCCAGTACCATTCCCATTGCCCAAAGGAAGTTAATATCTTTCGGGATCCAATATTCAGTAGAAAGTACCCTTTTAAGGGTATTAACTGCTAAACGTTCGTCTAACCATTTCTCAGAAAATGGTTTTGCGTTTTCATCAAAGTGTGCCATTTTCTACTCCTTATACTGTTAGACCAGCTTCTTTCATTTTTTTGAACTCAGGTCCTTCTTCCCCAAGTACAATCTTCGTTCCCTCAAGTTTAAACGGTGGGACCTCAAGCGGGCTTGGCGGCGGTCCAAATGTTTCATGGCCTGACGTATCGAACTCTCCTCCGTGACAGGCACATAAAAATTTCTGCTCATTTGGTTTGTATGCCGGGATACACCCAAGGTGTGTACATAGACCGATCGATACATGGAACCTGTCCGAACCTACTACGACATCTCTGTCATCTGCTTTCATATCTGCAGTTTTTTTAAGTATAAAAATCGGTTTACCTCTCCATTTTTCTACATTTAGCACATTGGGTTGTGCAGCACTTAGATCAACGGTAGTAAAACCTGCGGCTTTAACGCTTGGAAGCGGATCCCAGCTACGCTTCATTGCATAAAGTGCGCCGAGGCCACCCAGTGCAGTAAAACCGCCAAGAGCCATACCCATAAAGTCTCTACGACCTTGTTCTTTCATACCTACTCCTTTCCTAAAAATTAAAATTTAACTTTGTATTATAGAGTATATTAGGTATAAATATAATTGACTTGGATCAAAAGAGGCAAAAATAGTAAAGTTTGTTACTGCCGGTAAATTAGGAGTATAAATCTCCTAATTTACCGGCAAATCAATTATTTTTTAAGCTTTTTTTTCAAAATTTCTGAAATCTGACCGGTATTTTTTGAAAGTTTTTTTTCACTTTTCAGTGCTTTGTCCACTGCTTCATAAGCAGCCCTGTCAAACCCTTCTATGACCGGGATGTCCATGTTTTTGATCACTGACAGCGGGATGATATCTTCTTTGTCCGTATTGATATAGACTACTTTCGCACCACAGGCATGTGCTTCCAATGCCGTTTGTCCCGATGCCGTCACTACATGCGAAGAACTTTTGAGCAGATCTTCATACTCTTCGGCTTCATGAAGCGTATCAAAAAGCTTCGACAGTTCATCTTCATACTTCACAAAAAAGTAATTTCCAAGCAAGAGCTCCATCTCGGTATCCCGAAAGAACACTGCATGATTCAGTATCTCTTTGTCATAATCTGCATCAGAGAGGAAAAAGAGGACTCTCTCTTCTTTCGGTCCGGCAGGCTGATACGTGCTGTCAACCCATAATGCCTCTATACACTCATCACTGTCGCATTCGGGCCTGAAAAGCACCTCACTGACGCGCACCTCATCCTCTTCGGAGTTTGCAAAACGAAATACATGGGAGAAATCCGAACAGTACTTTTCGATACGTCCCCTGTCATTTTCAGGCGTATCCATAATGATACTGTCCCCCGTTTCGGCTATCGCATCGATATCCATGACGCCTTCAATCGTCACGTAATCATGCAACCCCAGCTCTCTGGCTACCAGTCCCGCCCTGAAGTCATTGACAAGCAGTCTGCTCTCTATGCCCTTTTGATCCAGTGCTTTCAGCAGTGCAACCGCTCTTTTCACTCTATCAAGCCCTATCTTATGGCCCGAGTTTGCATAGTAGTACAACATTCTATACCCTTATAGGGTATCGTGAAGATACCCTGTTTTCATTTTTTCATATGATAAGTAAATGTATTTATATCATAAGAAACTGATTTTTCCCTCACTTAGGGTCAGACGTTGAATATTTACTCTTCTTTTATCCCTTTTACAGCTTTACACACCAAAGACCTTGAAACACCTATAAACTGTGCAATCTTAGCTTGCGTATAACCATCTTCAAGTGCCATCAGTATAGCATCATTTCTATTTTGCTTAGCAAAATGTGCGCATAGCGTTCAAACCGGCCACCAAACGCGTTAACATCCGGCCACCATCTT
>JBEWPY010000029.1:0-18450 GCA_047689495.1 Candidatus Sulfurovum profundilacunae
TTCCAAAGTGCCTATTTTAGGGGGATTGTTTGGTTTTTCAGGGGTGACTATTTATAAATTAAAGGAAGACGTAGCCGTCTTTCGTTTCACCTGTTCCCAGGTGGAATGCATACACCAATATCAACTACAATGAAGTATTCCACCTCAGGAGAGGATGGAACAGGCAAAACACTATATCTGCAATGCTATAAGCGCTAATTCGATAAAATACTACCCTTATATAATCAAAGGTTTAATAATAATGAGCGAGCACAAAGATTTTTTACGTACAATCGTTGAAGAGGACTTAAAGTCAGGCAAGTACCATGAGGTGGTTACAAGATTTCCTCCGGAGCCTAATGGCTTCCCGCACATTGGACACGCTAAATCTATCGCTATCAACTTCGGTATTGCACGTGATTACCATGGTCGATGCAATCTCAGAATGGATGATACCAACCCGACCACGGAAGATACGAAATATGTTGAGGCGCTCAAAGATGCCGTGCAGTGGCTTGGATTTGAATGGGATAACAGTGTCCGCTATACGTCTGATTACTTTCCTAAACTGTACGAATATGCAAAAGAGCTCATTAAAATGGGCAAAGCGTATGTGGACAGCCTGGGTGAAGAGGAGATGCGGGAGTACCGCGGTACAGTGACAGAGCCGGGGAAACGCAGCAGATATGCCGAGCGCAGCGTTGAAGAGAATCTGGACCTTTTGGAGAGAATGAAAAAGGGTGAGTTTAAAGACGGTGAACACGTACTTCGTGCCAGGATCGACATGAGTGCGGCCAATATGAAAATGCGTGATCCTATTTTATATCGTATCAGACATGCCCATCATTACAGAGCCGGAGACGAGTGGGCCATCTATCCTATGTACGACTTTGGCCACTGTTTGTCCGACTATATTGAGGGAGTGACGCACTCTATCTGTACACTGGAGTTTGAAAACAACCGTGAAATTTACGACTGGATACTCGATACTCTGGAGCTTGAACCGCCGAGACCCTATCAGCATGAGTTTGCACGGCTTGGTATGAACTACACGGTGATGAGCAAAAGAAAACTTTTGGAGTTGGTTGAGGACAATTATGTAAGCGGATGGGACGATCCCCGTCTTCCTACGATCGCCGGATACAGACGAAGAGGATATACCCCGGAATCCATCTTGAACTTTTGTGATCAGATAGGTATCGCAAAAGCAAACTCAATGGTGGATGTCTCACAGCTTGAGTTCTGTATCAGAGATGACCTGAACAGAAAAGTGCCGCGTGTGATGTGTGTGCTTGATCCGCTTAAAGTAACCATTGAAAATTACGAGGGGGCTGAAGAGATTGATGCTTCATACTACCCGGAGGATGTGCCTAAAGAAGGTTCAAGAAAGCTGCCTTTCTCCCGTGAGATTTATATCGAGCGTGATGACTTCATGGAAAATCCCCCAAAAGGGTACTACCGTCTTACACCGGAGCAGCCGGTGAGGCTTAGATATGCCTACATCATCACCTGCAGGGAAGTGATCAAAGATGCCGATGGCAATATCCTTGAAATAAAAGCAGCGTACCATCCGGACTCCAAAAGCGGTTCAGACACCAGCGGTATCAAGGTGAAAAGTGCGATTCAGTGGGTAGATGCAAAAGAGAATAAAAAAGCAGAAGTAAGGCTTTATGACAGACTCTACAAAGATGAAATGCCTGAAGGTTTGGAAGATCTAAATCCGGACTCTTTGAAAGTGATCAAAAATGCCCTGATCGAGCCTGCCGTGATTAATGAAAGGCCTGATGAGAGATTCCAGTTTGAGAGACAGGGGTATTTCTATGCCGACCCTGTAGACTACACGGATGAAGCCCCTGTGTTCAATAAAATTGTCGGTTTGAAAGACTCCTGGGGGAAAAAGAAAAAAGTATCGGAGAAAGCAGCGGGAAGCGAGCGTAAACCGCAAGCTAAAAAGGTACAGGTAGACGGCGAAGTAGAACCTATGAGTGAAGCTGAAGAGGCACTTTTCGGTAAATATACCACTGTGTTCAAGCTCAATAGCATGATTGCTGATATTTTAGCCAGAGATGAACAACTATCGTCATTTTATGAAGAGGCACTGTCAGTGAACAATAGTCCTGTGACTATCGCTAATATCGTAACAAATGAGGTTGCAAGAGAGTTAAAAGAAAAAGAGATAAGTGAACTAAAATTTGATGCAAAACAGATAGCCGATCTTGTCAAAATGGTTGATGATGGCACTATTTCAAATAAAATCGCCAAGCAAGTCTTTGAAGAGATGACTAAGAGCGGAGAAAGTCCTAAGAAAATCGTCGAAGCCAAAGGGCTTGTGCAGATCAGTGACCCGGCAGTCATTCTGTCTATCATTGAGGAAGTCATTGCAAAAAATCCGGATAACGTCGCTAAGTTCAAAGCGGGCAACACCAAACTTTTGGGCTTCTTTGTCGGGCAGGTACTCAAAACCACAGGGGGCAAAGCAAACCCCAAAGTGGTGAATGAACTGGTCGCTGAGAAGTTAAAATAATATACTCCGGTCAGCCTGAACTTGATTCAGGATCTCTCACTCGTTCCACCTCTTCCGAGGTGGAACGAGGTTTCGTTCTATTTAGTGCAGATAACTATCCAGCGTAAACTGCATATCCTCATCCAGTTCAAGATTTTTCCGCATCCACTGGAGGTATCCCATATCTTCATCCGCGATTTCGGCAATCTCTCTGCCTTTGTATTTTCCGAACTTGAAGGTGCGCATCAGCACAGGTGTCTGTGTGAGTTCGGCGAGGATCTGCATCGGGTTTTTGCCCTCGAACTGTTTCTGTGCCTCCTGTACCAGCCTGCTCAGAAGCAGTTTCATCACCAGTACGTCGCCGATGGCATCATGGGCTTTGATCGTGATGCCCAATTTGTCTGCCTCTGCACCTTCGGTCATATAGAGCTCGAGTGCGTAGCGCAGATACTGCAGGCGGTGGTAGGGCAACTCGGGATAGAGGTGTTTGGCACATCGGAAGGTGTCGATGATCGTGTAGCGGTTTTCAAATCCCTCTTTTTGGATCATGCCCAGGTCAAACTGTATATTGTGGGCGATCAGAAAGTTCTCTTCCCTGTTATACTCTTCGATCTTTTTGGCAAAGGCAAGTTCAGAAAACGGCGGTTGGTTTTCGATGACATCGGGAGTAATATTGTGTGCCTCCATCGCTTCCAGTGCGATAGGTACATCGGTACTGCAAAGCTCATCATACACCTCGATATCCTCTTTATTGTGTACGATCATCGCACCGACCTGTATGATGCGGTCCTGTTCCTGGTTTCCTGTCGTTTCAGTATCGAAGAGTACATAGGTCGGCATGAATTAAGCTCCGTTTATTGTTGATTTGAAGAAGCATTATACAATATAAAACACAAAAGGATATAATACGATCAAGAATAGATCAAGGAAGTATATACAGCTATGAAAGAGCTTTATCAACCGTCAGGAAAGCTATCATAGGGGTACTGATGGAAGATACACTGGAATATTTTACAAAGGAAAATAATGCGTAAACACTATACCTCTGTTGTGGCTGAGCTTTTCGGCAGATTTGCCGACAAGGAGTTTCCCTCCATTATGCAGCATATGATCAATGCCGGCTATGTAAAGCTCATGGGACTTGATATGAGCGAGTTTGGAGAACCGGCAAGTTATAAAACACTCAACAAGCTTTTTACCAGAGCGCTTGAAAAACCCAGAGAGATACCTGACGGGAAGTCGAAGCTTATCAGCGGGGTAGATGCACTGGTGACCGATCATGGTACGATTTCTGAGGGCAGGGCCTATCAGATCAAAGGAATGAGTTACAGTATCGAAGCGCTTTTCGGGGCGTATCACCAGGAGGCTGCCAAAAAGGTGGAGGGCGGCCAGTTTATCAATTATTACCTCTCTCCAAAAGATTATCACCGTTACCATATGCCGTTAGACCTTAAGATACTTTCACTCACACATATCCCCGGAAAACTCTACCCGGTGAACTTTCCTTTGCTCCGTCATATGAAAGACCTTTTTATCGAAAACGAAAGAGTCGTGATCGAAGCACAGGACAAAAGAGGCAGAACCCATGTACTCGTACTTGTAGGGGCGCTGAATGTGGGCAAGATGGTTGTCACGTTTGAGCCGGTAGTGCAGACTAACTCAGAGATAAGAGAGCCGAGACATTATATTTATGAAGATCTGTGGGTTGAGAGAGGCGAAATGTTCGGATGGTTCGAGATGGGTTCCACCCTGTTGACCTTTTCAAAGAAAGGAAGTATCGTTCCCGAAATAGCGATCAACCAAAAAGTCTCTTTCGGGGAAGTGGTCGGCAGGATCAGATAGCAGGCAGTAAGTAGCAGGTATGGTATGCTTTTCTTTGAAAAGCATTTATGGTAAAGGGTTACGAATAAGTAAAATAAGTTTTTAGGAGAGTGGAAGATGGTTATCAAAGAGATTCAGGAGTACGCGCAGATACGAACAAAAGCGAGAGCTTACCTCTGTTATATCCTTAGTCGCAATATCTCCAAACATATTGAAGGCGGGATCGATCAGGTCGTCAAAAAGATCAATACGCTTCAAAAAGCGCTGCCACAGGCGGAAGTCATCTATGTGCTTGACGGGACAGGGACACAGATCATTGACAATATCTCTGAAATCGATTCACTGAGCGGATTTGGAAAAGGGGACGATCGGAGCAACAGAGCTTACTACTATCGTACGTTGAATGAACATCGGTGTATCCTGACTGATCCGTATCCGTCTTTGGTGAGCAACCATCTTGTTGTCACCTCTACTTTTCCGATCTATGATGCCCAGGGGACATTGCTCTATATCATCTGTGTCGATATCAACCTCAAAGATATTTTACGTATGGTCCATCCCAGCTCGGTAGATTCGCGCTTCGGGATAGCCAGTAAAATCGTATACGGAGCATTTTCACTAGCACTGTTTGGTGTGGCGCTGTTGCTTTTTTTAAAAGGGGTTTCGATATTTATGGGATTTGGTATGAACTTTCTCCAGGTAGATATCAATGAGGTCTTTAAAGCCACTATTCTGCTGACTTTGTCACTGGCCATTATCGATCTGATCAAAGCGATCTTTGAAGAAGAAGTTCTGGGGGTTGAGAAAAGAGAGAACAGGGGAGACAGCCATCAGACGATGGTGCGTTTCTTAGGTTCGATCATCATTGCACTCTCTATCGAAGCATTGATGCTGGTATTCAAGTTCGCACTGACCGATCCTACCCATGTACTCTCAGCGGTTTATCTCATAGGCGGGGTAACATCACTGATCATCGGATTGTCTATCTATTTGAAGTTCAGTCGTGAGGGAAAAGACAAAGAAGAATCATGCAAGAAAAACTGATCATCTTTGATATGGACGGCACTTTGGTCAATTCCTCTTTGACCATTGCCAATGCGATCAATTATGTACGCAGGAATCTTGGATTCGAACCGATGGAACAGGAGTATATCCTCAGAAGGGTCAACGATCATACGATCAACCCGGCTAAAACCTTTTATCATGCAAGGGCTTTTGAGGCGAGGCATGAGCAGTGGTTTTCCGAATACTATACGAAGAACCATGCTAAAGAGTTGGTTCTGTATGACGGTATCAAAGAGCTTTTGGAAAGCCTCAAAGAGAAAGGGGCTTCCCTTGCCGTTGCGACCAATGCCTATCGGATTTCTACGCTGGAGTCACTGACGTATCTGGGTGTAGATGAATATTTTGATTCAATTGCCTGTTATGATGATGTGCCACTGGGAAAACCGCATCCTGATATGCTTTACAGGATACTTGATGCATTGGAAATGAAGACGCATCAGGCTACTTTTATCGGTGACGGGCCGAGAGACAAGATGGCAAGTGAACGTGCCGGTATCGATTATATCATGGTGGACTGGGGATTTACCGAACACAAAAGAGCAGTCAGCAGCGTAGATGAACTAAAACAGATCATTTTAAACAGAGCATAGGATGTCAAAATCTTTTATTACGGATATCCATTCCGCCGCTTTTCTTTCTGCCGACAATTGAACCTATCATCATTTTGTCGCCTTTTTGTGTTACGGTCCACGTTTCATCGAGATGCATCAGGTCCAGCCTGTCGTCAAATACTGTTTCCAGTTCACCTTCATTGAGCAGGTACTTTCGTTTTGAAGGTGCCATATCATTGTCGGGATGATAGAGAAATGTTTCATAGATAAAAATACCGCCATCCTTGAGCGCATCGATGATCTGCGGAAAGAGCCGCCGTTCAAGATAGTACGTACAGACGATGAGATCATAGGTGTTCTTCGGCAGCTCATAGGTATCAAAATCTGCCTCTTTTGCTGTGATGTTTTCTTCCCCCTGCAATGCCTCTATCGCAGTAGAGCTTATATCAAGTGCCTCTACCTGAAAACCCTTTCGGGCAAGGTACCGGGCATGACGCCCCATCCCGCAGGCGATGTCGAGAGCCTTCTTGCCCGGTGCGAATTTTGCATAGTTGATCACCAGTTCGACAGGCCGGGTCGGGATGGGAGATTCGATATGTTTTTTGTCCCATTTTTCTTTGTCTTGAAGTGCCATGGCAAGCCTTTAGTCTAATGTGTTATGATTCTACCAAAAATTTGAGGACTACCTATGAAAAAGCTCACATTTATCTCCTGGAATGTCAACGGTATCCGTGCCGTGGACAAAAAAAATGCACTCAGATGGATCGATGAACACGAAGTCGACTTCCTGGGACTGCAGGAGATCAAAGCCGAAGCAGAGCAGGTCCCCGATACGATCTTCGAGAGGGAGTTCAAATTCCAAAGCATCAACTCCTCCTCCAAAAAAGGGCAGTCGGGCGTAGCACTCTATACCGATGTCAAAGGAATTCCCGACAACTGCGGCCATGTAGATATCCTGGATGAGGGGCGCATTAATGAATATCACTTCGGGGATATCGCTTTTTTCAATGTCTATTTTCCGAACGGGCAGAGCAGTGATGAGCGTCTGGCATACAAGATGGGTTTTTACGACCGTTTCCTGGACCATATGAATGATCTCAGAAAACAGGGCAAATCGATCGTGGTCTGCGGTGATGTCAACACTGCTCACCGCGAGATAGACCTGGCACGCCCCAAAGCCAATGAAGGTACATCCGGGTTTTTGCCGATGGAGCGCGCTTGGATAGACAAGTTTATCGGCAATGGCTATATCGACACCTTCCGCCATATGCACGGAGATATGCCGGATCGCTATAGCTGGTGGAGTTACAGGGCAGGGGCCAGAGGAAGGAATGTAGGCTGGAGGATTGACTACTTCTTCGTTTCTGATGACCTTAAAGACCGCATCGTTGAAGCAGAGATCATGGATGAGGTGACGGGAAGTGACCACTGCCCGGTAAAGCTGGTGCTTAATATCTAGTGCCAGGGATACGTTATCATAGGGTGTGTACTAACCTGTGAAGACTGTTAGTATTTCATATTTTTTGGGCTATAATAAATAAAAAAAGTATATTCATGTCGCCACATAATCAACCCCGGCTCAAACGCAGCGTTACTCTTCCTATGCTGATCTTCTATGGTCTTGGCAATATCTTCGGGGCAGGAATCTATGTCCTTGTCGGTGAGATGGCAGGCATTGCCGGGATGTATGTGCCGTTTTCCTTTTTACTGGCATGCGTAGTGGTTCTTTTTACGGCAATGAGCTATGCAGAGCTGTCAGCGCGTTTCCCTCTCAGCGCAGGGGAAGCGGTCTATATCTATGAAGGATTCGGTTCACCTCTGCTTTCGAAGATAGTGGGACTTTTGATCGCCTCTGCCGGATTGCTTTCTTCTGCAACAATTCTGCATGGATTTCATGGCTATTTGAGTACCTTTATTGTACTGCCTGAGTCTGTAACGATCCTGATACTTGTGGGTACACTCAGTATGATTGCGATATGGGGCATCACCCAGTCGATGATCTTTGCCTTTGTTTTGACACTGGCAGAGACAATAGGACTGGGATTGGTTATTTATGCAGGGATAGGGTATGTGGAACCGGCCCATATACCTTTTGAAGCAATGGTACCGCCTTTGGAGTTTTCTGCACTCAATGTCATCGCTCTCGGTGCTTTTCTGGCCTTTTTTGCCTTTATCGGTTTTGAGGATATGGTCAATATCGCAGAAGAGGTGAAAAACCCGGTAAAAACCATGCCGCGTGCGATTATTTTCACACTTTTTATCGCTACGCTTTTTTATATCGCTGTTGCCGTGATCTCTATCCTTGTGGTCCCTCCGGAAACTCTGGCAGGCTCTTCCGCCCCTTTGGCAAAAGTGTATGAGACGGCGACAGGAAAGAGTGCAGCGGTATTGAGTATCATAGCGATGGTTGCGGTGATCAACGGGGCATTGATTCAGATCATTATGGCCTCCCGTATATTTTACGGAATGAGCAGGCAAAACTGGCTGCCCGGATTTCTGGGGAGGGTCAATCCGCACACGCGTACCCCCATTGCCTCCACGATCCTCAGCGGAGGACTTATCTTTGTACTTTTGTACTTGCGACATTTTTTGAGCTGCTAATCCTGGCAAAATTCACCAGTTTTATTATCTTCATCGTCTTTACCCTGGTCAATCTCGCCCTGATATTTGTCAAACGAAAAAACCCTTATCCTGCAGGGATACGTACCTATCCGCTCTTTGTGCCGATTATGGGGATAGTGTTCAATCTTGTGCTGCTGGGGTTTCAGATTGTGTCGTTGATTTAGCTATACTATCGTAAAGGAGCATTATGATTACAGAACTGAAACATCCTGTCCTGAAGACATTGATCAATCATCTCAGAGAAACCAGAACCGATGCGCTGCGTTTTAGGCATATCGTACATGAGGTCGCCCGCCTTTTGGCCTATGAAGCATTAGCTTCGGAGCCTTTGGAAGAGAGGGAGATCGAGACATGGAATAGCCATAGAAAATTTGAATTTATCGATGAAGAGAATCTGCTTTTTGTTTCGATCCTGCGTGCCGGGCTGCCGATGACCGAGTCTGTCAGTGCACTGTTTCCCAAGGCATCATCAGGTTTTCTGGCAATGCGAAGGGACGAGAAGACACATCAGAGCGTGATCTATTATGATCGCATACCGGAGTGCAGGGGGAAAACCGTGATTCTGCTGGATCCGATGGTGGCAACAGGCGGATCACTGTGCGATGCGATCAGCGTGATCAAACATAAAGAGCCTTCAAAGATCATCTCGCTCAATCTTATAGGTTCGCCGGAGGGACTTGATGTCGTTGAGCATAAACATCCGGATATTCATCTCTATATCGCCCAGATCGATGAGAAGCTTGATAAGAATATGTTTATCTACCCGGGACTTGGAGATGCAGGAGACAGGGCATATAATACCGAAGCGTAGGCCTACCCTTTTGTAAGGTGCCATCCCTTCTCGGAGGGGCAGGGATAGATATGTAAAGGGAGGTGTAGATTGTTGCATGCCACTTCTGCCTCTTTTTGCGAAGGATAGAGTATTTTGGGGTTCCCTTGTGCATCTTTGCACATACAGCCGCTTTTTTCTTCCTTCATAAGATCAGGGGAGGAGGTATGGCTCTTTTTTGAAGCAGAGGACAAGCTTATTGCTTTTTTGATCTTTTTCAGAGACTTTTGAAAACCGATGCGCTTCATCGTGTTATTCTATCTCATTCCCACTGTAACAAAATTCATCCAGACCTTCCAGAAATGCGTCCAGCAGTTCATCCGGACAGGCTTTAAAGTTCTTGTGCCCCTCTTTTCTGAAGAGTGAAGAGAGCTGCTGTTTGCTGAGCTCTACATCCACAAGAGCAAAGAGCATCTGAAGTTCATGCTCTTTGAGGTTCAGTGCTGCACGGATTTTTTTGAGGATCAGATTGTTGGTAAGTTCTACAGCGTTATCCTCTTCACTCTTTTTGGAAGACGGGCCGCGTTTCAATGTCACGAGTCCGTCCAGAAATACACCGAGTTCTTCATAGCTGCAGGGTTCGAAGCTTTTGTCAAGGCGGCGTTTGAGAAGAGAGGCAAGATGTTCCGGTGTCATTTGATAGCTTTCGAGGGCATAGGCCCGGAGTATCTCTTCATCACTCAGGCGGAGGGCTTTTTTGATCCTGTAGAGGATATCGTTGGTTGTCAATATCATAGCACTACTTTTTCGCTGCTTCTTGTGCAAGTTCCTGCATCCCTACAGAGAGTTCATTAATGAGTTTCAGGCAGTTTTTGTCTTTGATATTGTGTTTGAGCGACCAGTACTCCGGGTTGGTATAGGAGATGGTTGTATGGCCCTCATAGCTTGTCGTAAAAAGCATTTTCAAAGGGAGGTCCATCCCCATGGAAGGGTTGCACTGCATCAGGATCGTATCTGTCTGAGGATTTCCGAAAGCCACCACCGTGTTCTGTTTGAGTGTCATCTTGGCACGTTTGGCATGCTCAGAGTGGTCAATGGTGATAAAATGGGTGAGTTTCCTCTCTTTGATGATTTTTTCGAGTTTTGCTATCGCTGCCGGTGCATCATTCTGGCTGGGTACCTCTTCGATAAAGGCACCTTTGTCGCCGCATCCCGCAAGCAGCAGGCCGATCAATCCTATCAAGAACCATTTTTTCATTACTCTCTCCTCTCTCAACGCTCAGCGCTGACTATACATTAAACCTGAAGTGCATGACATCGCCATCCTGTACGATGTACTCTTTCCCTTCAAGTCTGTTCTTTCCGGACTCTTTGGCTCCCTGTTCGCCGCCGCATGCAATGAAATCCTCATAGCTGATCACTTCAGCACGGATAAATCCTTTTTCAAAATCATTGTGGATCACGGCTGCCGCTTTCGGGGCAGTGGTGTTTTTGCGGATCGTCCATGCACGAACCTCTTTGACCCCGGCGGTAAAGTAGCTCATCAGTCCCAGCTTGTCAAATCCTTTATGGATGATCTGGTCAAGTCCTGATTCTTCTACTCCGAGAGACTCAAGCATCTCGGCTTTCTCTTCTTCATCGAAGTCCACCATCTCCTCTTCCACTTTGGCGCAGAGTTTGATCACTTCCCTGTTTCGTTCCGCTGCATATGCTTTGAGTGTCTGTACATATTCATTATCCTCACCCAATCCGTCTTCATCGACATTGGCTCCGTACATGATCTCTTTGCTGGTAAGAAGTCTGAGG
The DNA here is from genome assembly GCA_047689495.1 of Candidatus Sulfurovum profundilacunae. Taxonomy (GTDB): domain Bacteria; phylum Campylobacterota; class Campylobacteria; order Campylobacterales; family Sulfurovaceae; genus Sulfurovum; species Sulfurovum profundilacunae. Next base: position 11,117 of record JBEWPY010000029.1, read on the forward strand.
TCTCTGTTTAGTACTTTGAAAATATCATCCTCTGCTTTTTCAAAACTTGATACCGGGTTGCCTTCAGCGATAAACTCCATGAGCTCTTCGGCGATTGCGAGCTGTGCCATGGCATCTTTGTCTTTGCCTTTGGCCTTTTTCTTCAGGCTGTCGATACGTTTCTGCAGAGAATCGATATCGGCAAACAGAAGCTCCTGTTCGATGATCTCGATATCCCTGACAGGGTCGATACTCCCCTCGGTATGTGTGATGTTATCATCCTCAAAACATCTGATGATCTCCAGGATCACTTCGGCCTCACGGATGTTCGAGAGAAATTTATTACCCAGTCCTTCCCCCTTGCTTGCTCCCTTCACCAAACCGGCGATATCTACAAAGTCCAGTGTAGAGTGCTGTATGCGTTCGGGATTGACGATCTTGGCCAATTCATCCAGTCTTTTATCCGGTACGGGAACAACTGCTTTGTTCGGTTCTATCGTACAGAAAGGGTAGTTGGCACTCTCTGCATTCTGTGCTTTTGTCAGTGCGTTAAAGGTGGTAGATTTTCCGACATTCGGTAGTCCTACGAGTCCTATGCCTAGTCCCATGGTTTTCCTTCCGTTCAATTATTCTATGGGCGTGATTTTATCCAAATGTTCATCAAGAGGGGGTTAATCTCTGTTTAAGCAACTTCTTGCAGATAGCTTTTCATTGCCTTGATCAATGTGTCAAGCTTTTGAACGAAAGGGTCTTTAAACTCATGGATACGGTGTTCATTGCCATAGATAAAGATTTTTTTCATTCGTGAAACCAGTTCGTCAAGTTCATGCGCGCCGACGGAAGAAAGTTTTGCGCTGATTTTAGAGAGGTTGACTTTGATGCGGTCATAATTATTTTCTTCGATCCAGTATGGCATGGAATCGATCAGCCCTTTGTATAAAAAGATGAATTCTCTCAGAGACTGCTGATAGTGTTTTTCGTCACCGTCAGCCAGACTGATCCCCAGGTTCACATCCAGGCCCTGCATATTGAGTTTGTCGATCATGGGGAGTTCTCTTCCCTCAATACGGCTGAGGAATGTATGCAGAAGGGTATAGAGTTGATTGATATTCAGCGGTTTGGTCATATGCCCGTTAACACCGAGTTCATACATTTTCTCTATCTCTTTTCCCATTGTATAGGCAGTAAAGGTGACGATCGGGAGGGTATCAAATCTGTGGTCGGCCCGGATCTTTTCGGTCGCGACAAATCCATCCATCACAGGCATGTTGATATCCATAAGCACAAGATCGAAATGACCGGGTTCCGCATGGAGGTGATCGAGTGCTTCCTGCCCGTTATCTGCAAGGGTGATAATGATGCCGGAACGTTTCAGCACGCTGAGCAGGATTTTTTGATTTATTTTATTGTCTTCTGCCACTAAAAGTTTTGCACCCATAAAGTTATGAAAATCATCGACTGTGATACTCTTTGTCTCTTCGAAAGGTTCTCTGATCACCGGAGGAATAGTTTTTCTCTCTATGATTCCAGTTTCCGGCTCTGCAGCCGGTTCTCTCTTCTCTTCCCTCTCCTGTGTCAATGTCCGGGACGGAAGCTCTTCTGTTTGCGCAGACGAATCACTTTGACTGATCTCTTTATCAAGCTGCCCCCTCAGCTCTTTTATCTTTCGCATAAAATATAAATAGCCAAAAAGCATAGATAAACCGAGGAGAATGATAATAAGCAGGTATAGATCATTCATATAGGATAGAGTGGTTTGTTGCATTAAGACTTCTCTTTATTTGTTTTAAGTTTATTCTCTATGCGGACTTTGTTCCTCGGCTTCATATCCACAGAGGGAGGGCCGGTGATGGCCGGGTGTATGGTCTACTCCTGTGCAAGCTTTTCAAGAAGTTTGACCATCATGCGTACACCGGCACCGCTGGCGCCATGCGGGTTTTCCCCCCATATATGTTCGACAAATGCCGGTCCCGCGATATCGATATGCGCCCACTTCTCTTTATGGTCTTCATCAATGAACTCCGAGAGAAACTGGCCTGCTGTGACCGCACCGCCGTATCGTGTATTCGAGATATTGCAGATATCGGCAATCTCTGATTTGAGCGTCTTTTTCAGGTAGCGGTTGAAATCAAGCTGCGTCGCCAGTTCACCGGATACGTCTGCCGCTTTCAGGACCATCTCTTTTGGTTTGTCGGCATTTCCCATGATGCCGGAAGTGTAGTGGCCCACTCCGACGACACAGGCACCGGTAAGTGTCGCAAAGTCAAAGAGGTAGTCTGCTTTGACCTCCTGCTGCGCATAGCCGAGTGTATCTGCCAGTACCAACCGTCCCTCTGCGTCCGTGTTGCGAACTTCGATCGTTTTGCCGTTTTTCGCTGTAAGGACATCATCGGGTTTGTATGCATCTCCGCCGATCATATTTTCCACCGCACCTACAAACCCGTGTACTTCGACAGGCAGACCAAGTTCGGATACGGCTTTCATAATACCGATCACTGCCGATCCGCCGCTTTTATCCGCTTTCATCGTTACCATGAAATCGGAAGGTTTGAGGCTCAGGCCGCCGGAGTCGTACGTAAGTCCTTTGCCCACAAGTGTCACGACTGCTTTCGGGTGCGCCGGTTTATGCGAGAGATGGATCACTCGGGGAGTATGACGGCTGGCACGTGCCACTGCAAGCAGTGTCTCCATCTTCTCTTCTCTGATCTCTTTGGGTTTGAGCACATGACACGACAGTCCGCTGTTTTTGGCCATTTTCACAGCGATTTTTGCCATGGTTTCCGGGTAACAGTCATCCGGGGTCGTGTTGACGATATCTCTTGTGAAATTGGTTGCATTGGCAGTGATCTCACCATGATGTACCGCCTTGACCGCGCTTTCGAGTGGTATCTCGTGAGCTTGATAGCCGTTCAGCGAGATCGTAACCTCTTTGACAGGTGACTTTGCTTTGCTGCTTTTGTATTTGTTGTAGGTATAGCTTCCGAGTACGATACCCTCCGCCATGGCCCGAAGCGATGCAGTACACCTCGGATGGTTCAGATACGTTGCGATTTTGATGTTTTTATAGGCTTTCTTCCCTATGAGTGAGCGTACTGCTGCTGCGATGGCAGGTCGGATATCAGAGCTTTTGAGTGAATCGGCGCCTACATAGAGTCTGTTTTTGTCGACAAGATGGCATACTTCATCCTGTCCCCCTTTGAATCCAGCTTTTTTAAGAAGTTTTTTATCTGCAACAAAGTCATGTTTGAGGTCTCTATCTATCACAATGATCACTTCAAGATCACTTTTGATCTCTTTTGTGTTTTCAGGTGTTATATTGAAATTCATTTTTATTTTCCTTCTGTTTATATTTTGTCTTTGAGTATCTCTTGTACCTGTATCATATCTTTGTCCCCGCGTCCCGAAAGATTGATCAGAATCGTTTTGCCTTTGAGATCTTCAGGCTTCATCTTCTTCAGGTAGGCGATGGCATGGGAACTTTCCAGCGCAGGGATGATCCCCTCTGCCTGTGAAAGCCACACAAAGGCATCCAATGCTTCATCGTCGGTGATATAATCATAGGTAACAACACTTTCTTCTTTCAGGAACGAGTGTTCCGGTCCGATACCAGGATAGTCCAGGCCTGCAGAGATGGAGTGTGCCTCAAGCACCTGACCGTCTTCATCCTGAAGCAGGTAACTGCACTGTCCGTGCAGGACTCCCGGGCTCCCTTTCGCCAGGGAACAGCCATGCTTGCTCTCCAGCCCCAGACCGCCGGCCTCGATACCGATGCACTCTACACTCTTTTCGGGAAGGAAAGGGTTGAAGATCCCCATCGCATTGGACCCTCCTCCGATACAGGCAATGATCTTGTCCGGAAGACTGCCTTCGGCTTCCATCATCTGCGATTTTGCTTCCCATCCGATGATCGACTGGATGTCCCTGACCATCATCGGGTAGGGGTGGGGGCCTGCAACCGTTCCGATAAGGTAGTAGGTGTCGCGTGCATTGGTTACCCAGTGCCTGATTGCATCGTTCATCGCATCTTTGAGCGTACGGCTTCCCGACTCCACCGCGTTGACTTTGGCCCCGAGCAGTTTCATACGGAAGACGTTGAGCTCCTGCCGCGCCACATCCTTCGCACCCATGAAGATTTCGCACTCCATCCCGAAAAGTGCGGCTACCGTAGCGGTCGCCACTCCGTGCTGACCCGCCCCTGTTTCGGCGATGATTTTGTTCTTTCCGAGCCTCTTTGCCAGTACGGCCTGAGCCACGCAGTGGTTGATCTTGTGCGCTCCCGTATGGTTGAGGTCTTCACGCTTCAGGTAAATTCTGGCATCCAGCTCTTTGGAGAGGTTTGAGGCATAGTAGAGTGCGGAAGGACGTCCTACATAGTGCTTGTAGTAGTAGTCTACTTCACTCCAGAAGTCCGGGTCGAAACGGACCGCTTCATAATCTTTTTTTAGCTGTTCGAGGGCGGGCATGAGTGTCTCCGGGACAAAACGGCCGCCAAATTCGCCGAAATGCCCCCGTTCATCGGGGTCAAAAGGGCTCGGTATCGGGATATAGATATCTGTATTGTTTTTCATTGATTTCTCTTATGCTGTAATGGAAGTGATTATAGCAAATCGGAGGTTAGGGAGGGTTAAAACCTGTTTTTTCCTCCGCTCCGGCCGAAATGTCGGGAGCAGGCCCGGGCAGGGGAAAGGAAGACTCAGTCTATCTGCAGTACCGAGTAGACGTCACTGCTGAAACCTTCGCGTCCGTTCAGGAAAGCAAGTTCCATGATAAAACATGCCTCCACACACTCCGCACCGACCTTGTCTATCAGGTTCGCTGCAGCTTTTGCGGTACCTCCGGTCGCTATGAGATCATCGATGAGAAGGACCTTGGCGCCTTTCTCTTCACCAAAGGCATCGATATGTATCTCCACTTCATCAAAACCGTACTCAAGACTGTATTTCTCTGCTACGGTCGTATAGGGCAGTTTTCCCTGTTTTCGTACGGGTACAAAGCCTATTCCCAGCCTGTCTGCAAGTATGGAACCGAAGATAAATCCCCTCGCATCGATCCCCGCGACGTAGTCAAGATCATAACCGGCATATCGTTTTTCCAGGTGGCTCATCAGTGTATTGAAAGCTTCGGGGTTGCCAAGCAGGGTGGAGATGTCTTTAAAGAGGATGCCCGGCTTCGGAAAATCCGGGATATCTCTAATACTATTTAATATAATTTCTCTTTCTTCGGCTTTAAGTGTCATCGGTCTTTCCTTGGGTTTAGCGTAGGGAATATTGTAGCATAGGTTATGTAAAGGTATTTATCAGTGATGGTTTACTTTAATCGAGAGATCACTGTGGATGGCTACCCTCTTTAGGCTCCGGTTCTGGCTCCGGCTCCACGGGTACAGTGGGGTGAACCTCTTCATCCTCCTGGCGTACAGCCTCCCTTTCTGATTCTCTCAGCAACATCCGTTCAATACGTTGGTTGAGGATCCTGCTTCTCTCCTCCTGGCGGAGCCACTCCTGGTACAGGTCACGATAGAGGGAGTAAGCCATTATGACCATGAGCAGCATAAAGGGAAATGCGGTCACAATAGAGACGGTGCGCAGACCAAGCAAACCACCGCTGAGAAGCAGCGCTGCCGCCATCAACAGCTGCAGCAACCCCCAGAGAATGCGCACGAAACGGGTGGGGTTCAGAACCCCCTTGGTTGTGAACATACCCAGCACGAAAGTAGCCGAGTCTGCTGAGGTGATCACAAACATACATACTAGCAAAATCGCGGCAATCGCCGCATAGTAACCCCCTGGTAGCTGGTCCAGCAGTACAAAAAGTCCCGCCGGTACCTCCTGGCCCACAGCTTCGGCAATGCCGGCATTGCCGAACAACTCAAAGTGGATCGCCGAGCCGCCAAAAGTGGAAAACCAGAGCATACTCAGCGCCACCGGTACGATCATCACACCCAAGACAAACTCCCGGATCGTACGCCCCCGGGAAATACGGGCGATAAAACTGCCTACAAAAGGCGCCCAGCTCAGTCCCCAGGCCCAGTAGAAAATGGTCCACTGCTGCACCCAGTGTTCACTGGAGTAGGGGGTGGTTACCAGGCTCATCTGTACGATATTCCCCAGGTATTCGCCAAAGGTCTGCGTCAGCTCACTGAAGATAAATGCTGTGGGGCCAAGAAACAGCACAAACAGCAGCAGACCTGCCGCCAAAATTATGTTGGCATTACTCAGGTAACGTATCCCCCGGTTCAGGGGTGTCATGGCAGAGAGAATAAAGAGGCAGCCAAGCCCGGCCATAATCATGAATTGCGGCATTAGTCCGTAGGATACACCTGCAACCCTCGAGAGCCCGCTATTGATCTGCAAGACACCCAGGCCAAGGGTGGTCGCTACACCAAAGATGGTAGAGACTACTGCCAGGATATCGATCGCCCATCCCCAGCCGTGATCCACCCGGTCACCCAGCAGGGGGCGAAACGTTTCACTGATCAAGCCGTGACTGTTATGACGGAAACGAACATAGGCAATCGCCAGCCCCACCACCGTGAAGTTGGCCCACTGGTGCAGGCCCCAGTGGAAAAAGGCGTAGCGCATACCCGTTTGTGCAGCCTCTGCGCTGCGTGGGTCACCGATCCCCAGGGGTGGTGAATTGTAATGCATGATCGGTTCCGCAACACCCCAGAAGACCAGGCCCACACCCATACCACCGGAAAAGATCATCGCCAGCCAGTTGCTGAAGCTGAACTCCGGGGGCTCGTCGTTCGGGCCGAGGCGGATATTGCCGAAGCGTGAAAGGGAGAGCCACAACACAAAGAGCACGAAGCCGCTGGTGACCAGCAGGTATAGCCAACCGAAGTTGTTTGCCGTTGCATCTAGCGCGTTCTGTGCCAGCTTCTGCACCTTCTCAGGGTCATTGATGGTTGCAGCCAGGAACCCGCCGATAACCAGCAAAGAGAGGAAGAAAACGTAGCCCACATCCCCGAGCAGCCGGTTTGTCAAGTATCTTAGCTTTTCCATACCCATCCTTGTGCGATTGATTCCATTGATCTGTTAAATCTTTTTCTCGTTCTATTATTGGCTACGAGGTTTTGTTATCTATTTTACTGCCTCAATATTTGCAGAGACTATATAGTTTTCAATATTATCAGACCAATCTTTTAAAAACTTTTTACTCTCACCCTTAGGTGTGATGTTTATATATTTAAAACCAGAGTGTTTTAAAATCATCTCTAGATCGTCCATATAACTAGCACCAGCAATGCAAGCCCCGTAACTATCTAGAGTTATCATATCTGAAGGGATTTGTTTTGTTAAAACTATTAAACCACTAACTAAACAGTCAAATAATTATGCTAAAAAATGTTATAATGT
>JBEWPY010000030.1:0-18012 GCA_047689495.1 Candidatus Sulfurovum profundilacunae
TTTGGTGATTTTATCGAAAAATTGATTAGAAGCACCCTTTGAACTTTTTTGTGGCTGATAATTGAAGTGCTCTTTTGTTATAATCCAGTTTATCATTTTAGAGTAAAATCAGCTCAAAATATATCTGCGATACAAATAGTCACCATTGAAAACAGGAAGGTTTATGCACCCATTACGCACTCCAGGCATGCAATTTATGCTTTTTATCCTCATGATTACGATCTACAGAATGTTTATGCTCTACACGATAGATCCGAATGTCTATATTGATGAGGCATACTACTGGGTGTGGTCACAAAACTTTGACTGGGGATACTACTCCAAGCCTCCCATGATCGCCTGGGTCATTTCACTGGCAACTTCCCTCTTTGGGGACAGTTCGTTGGTCATGAAGTCTATCTCTATCATCATCTATCCTCTGACGGCAACGGTTATCTATCTGACCGGTAAAACACTTTTTGATGAGAAGACGGCGCTATATGCCGCCCTGCTCTTTTTCACTACGCCCGCTGTCTCTTTATCCTCGCTTATCATCTCTACCGATGTTGTACTGCTTCTGTTCTGGTCACTGACCCTGTATACTTTTATTCTGGCAATCCAATCCAATACCCTGTTTTTCTGGATACTTGCAGGGATCTTTGGCGGCCTTGGACTGCTGAGCAAATACAATATGATCCTTTTTGTCATCAGTGCGTTTTTATATCTCGGTTTTTCTCCGCTCCGCAGAAAAATACTTACCAACAGATATTTTTACCTGTCTCTAGTGATAGCACTGGTTGTATTTTTACCTAACCTTATCTGGAATTACAATCACCAGTTTATCTCTTTTGTACACCTTCATGAGATATCACAGGTTGAAAAAGAGCTCTTTCATTTTGATAAACTTTTTGAGTTTTTGGGAGCACAATTTGGTGTCTTCGGGCCTGTAAGTTTCGGAGTTTTACTCTACCTTTTTGCCAAAACCCCGAAATATAAAAATGATGACAGGTTTATGCTTCTTTTTTGGTTCACAGCTCTCTTTTTGGCTGTGATTTCATTACAGGCATTTTTGTCAAGAGCATTTGCCAACTGGGCAGCGCCTACCTATGTGGCAGCCCCCCTGTTGGTTGCATATTTTCTCGTTCAACATCAAAAAACAAAACTGTTCAAATGGGCCATTGCGATCAATATCCTTCTCATGGCGACACTCTACCATTATGAACCCATTATGAAAGCTGTCGGTGTCGAACTCAGTAAAAAACGAGACCCTTTTGTGCGCATCAAAGGATGGAAAGAGTTTGGGGAGAAGATCACTGAAGTCTATCAAAACTATCCGGATCATATCCTGCTCGGGAGCAGCAGAAAAGAGATCAGCGAGATGATCTATTATGTAGAACCGCATCCGTTCGACACAAAAATATTTAACCCGGGCCACAGGATACAGAACTACTATCATCAGACACAAAACCTTAACGACCATATAGGCGAAAATTTCATCTATGTAAGCAGAAGAAGGTCGATTAAAGGCATGTCAAAATACTTTGAAGAGGTCCACTACATCAAACATATAGAAATAAAGATATATAATGACTACAGCCGAAACTATTATATTTTTGAACTCAAAGATTTTAAAGGATACTGATGCCGAGATTAAACTGGATATTCTTTCTGTTATTTGGAATCATCGGTACCGTTTTTTTACTGTTTCCGGAACTTGACCTTCACATATCCGCACTCTTTTTCGATAAGCACTTTGACAAAAACTACCTGCCTTACCAAATAATCTATGAGAGCGTAAGAGTCGTCACAGTGGTCAGTGCCATTCTCCTGCTTGCACTCCTTACCCTGACTTTTTTCGGAAAAGTCTATCAGGGCCTTACGAGAAAAAATCTGCTCTTTTTGCTTTTCGCGCTTATTCTGGGCCCCGGACTTGTGGTGAATGTCATTTTTAAAGACCATTGGGGACGTGCAAGGCCTGCACAGATCAAAGAGTTCGGAGGCAATGCAGCACACAACCCTCCTCTGTTCATCTCAAAAGAGTGTAACAGGAATTGCTCTTTTGTCTGCGGCCATGCCTCTGTGGGCTTTGTGTTCGTAGCGCTCGGTTTTCTATACAGAAGAAGAGAAAAAGAGATATTTCTTGCATCGCTTTTTGCCGGTTCTTTGATCGGGTTCGGAAGGATCGCCCAGGGGGGACACTTTTTGAGTGATGTGATCTTCTCCTTTTTCTTTACCTATCTCTCGGTAAGAATACTCTACTACCTGATGTATAGAAAAGAGGATCCATCCTTCAAGCTCTGAAGTACATTCCTAAAAGTCTTTTTTCGATAAAATAAGCCTACCTATATTTTGGAGGAAACCATAATGCAGCTCTCCGTAGTCATCCCGATGATGAATGAAGAAGAAAACGTAAAACCGCTTTTTGAAGCGATCAGAAATGCACTTTCAGATAAATTTGATTATGAAGTCATACTGGTTGATGACGGTTCAGAAGACAATACCGTCTCTCTTATGAAAGAGCTTGCTGATGCACACACAAACATCCTCGTTTTCAATAGAAACTACGGACAGTCTTCAGCGATGCAGGCGGGAATTGATCATGCCAGGGGAGATCTGATCATTACACTTGACGGAGATCTTCAAAATGATCCCAGTGATATTCTCATGATGGTGGAAAAACTGCAAAAAGAAAACTGGGATGTCGTTGCAGGAATCAGAGCAAAACGCCAGGACGGTATGCTTTTGCGTAAAATTCCAAGCAAGGCTGCCAATTGGCTTATAAGAAAATTTACAGGTGTCTATCTCAAAGATTACGGATGTACCTTAAAGGTCTTCAGGAAAGACGTTGCAAAAAACCTCGGGCTCTATGGTGAACTGCATCGTTTCATACCGGTATTGGCAAAGCTTTACGGGGCCAATATCACAGAAGTTGATGTCAAACACCACGCCAGGATACATGGAGAGTCCAAGTACGGCATAGGCCGTACGACGAAAGTATTCTCCGATCTTATGCTTATGGTCTTTTTCCAAAAATACGGTGTCAAACCCATGCACCTGTTCGGATCAATGGGAATCGGTGCATTTGCAATAGGCTCGATCATAGAGTTTTATCTTTTCATACTCAAAATCATGGGGGAAGATATCGGGACGAGGCCTCTTTTTATGATCGGTATCCTTTTATTGATCGGCGGGGTACAGCTCATTACAACGGGTTTTATCGCAGAAATTATGATAAGAACCTATTATGAGTCTCAAAATAAAAAGCCGTATGTCATCAAAGAGACCTTTCAAGGCAAAGCTTAGCTCTTCTCTAATGCAGAAAAAACTCTTTAAACTCGCCATAAAAATTGCTTTAACAGGACTGGCCCTCTATCTTGTATACCATAAGATAGACTGGACCAAAACCAAAATCATTTTCGGGTCTATCCATTACGGGTGGCTAGCTTTAGGATTTCTAGTCTTTACGCTTTCGCGCATTGTCGGTGCCCTCAGGCTCAACCTCTACTTTACCCAGACCGGTCTAAACCTGTCCGAAATAGTGAATCTTAAACTCTATTATCTTGGAATGTTTTATAATCTGTTTTTACCCGGAGGCATAGGGGGAGACGGATATAAAATATACTTTCTAAACAAATACTACCAGGTCAGAAAGATCCCTCTGCTGAAAGCAACCCTTCTTGACAGGATCAGCGGCCTATATGCCCTGCTCTTTTTGGCTGCATTGACATTCTCTTTCAGCACTTTTATTGCCCGTTTTGAACTGAACATCCTATGGCCCATCATGACAGCTCTTTTTATCTTTCCTCTCTCCTATCTTTTGAATTTACTCTTTTTTAAAATCTTTTTACCCATATTCACATCCAGTACCCTTTATGCCGTTTTACTGCAAGGGCTGCAAGTGGTAAGTGCCCTTTTTATCCTCTATGCATTACAGGAAAACAGATTTATATTTGATTACTTAACTATTTTTCTTATCTCTTCTTTGGTTGCTGTACTTCCTGTCAGCATTGGAGGAATCGGGGCAAGAGAGTTGACCTTTATTTATCTTTTTGAATTCCTGGAGCGAGACTACAATACAGGCGTAGCCCTTTCAGTGTTGTTTTTTATGTTTACTTTTATCTCCAGTTTATGGGGCGCACTCTATATACATATATCACCGCACCGACCAAATACCTGAAACTTTAAAAGAACGAGAAGAGGTAAAATATGAGCGAAAAAACCAGTTAAAGGATTTTCTCATCAACGATATAAAGATAAGCTGCATAGCCTGATAAAAGAAGAATTGGAAGTAGTGAAGTAAATTCAGGAGGGATGACACCATTGTATCCTATACGCGCCAAACCAAATAAAATACCCCATACCCCTATGATACTGCCTATTGCAGCAGCGACATTTACAGACATGTTTACCAATCGTGCATGATAGGGCAACTTAAAAAACAGGATCAACAGCAGTGCGATTGAAAAAAGCGGTGTAATGACTTTATCATACAGTGTGGCTCTTATCTTCTCAGAGTTCAATGACTGCTTTAAGAGCAGTCTCCATGCATGGAATGCATCGATGATATTCAACCCTTCTCCTTCGTATAAAGACTCTATAATTTTAGGCTTGTATCCCTGTAACGTTTTCATACTCTCTTTATACTCTTCTTCATATCGCAGAAGTACCCCATTCTTGTATATATGCCTTTTCAGAACTACCTCTTCAGCATCCCATTCTTCTCCGACAAAAGTTGCAACAGGTGCATGTACCGTATAACTTACCTTCTGGCCTTTTATTTTGAAGATGGTGATATTCGTGATTTTTTTATGGACAGGGTCAAGATCTTTAATATAAACAAAGGCATCGTTATATTTGAAAAAAAGATCTTTTACCCGATAATCATCATATTTGTTTGCCAGCAAAAGCTCTGCTCTATCCTTTGCATAAGAGAATTCAGTCGTATGAAGCAGGGTAAATAGACCGTATATCAACATTGCGACAAACAAAAATGGCATAAAAAGTTTTTTCTTGGTATAGCCGAAAGCATGGAAAATGACAATATTGTTGTGTTTAACCATCATTACTTTTGTCATAATCATAGCAATAACGATAGCCAAAGGATAGAGTGTCGTTAACGACTCTTCCCATCTATAAAAAATATAGTAAAGCTGATACCCTCCCAAAGATTCCAGCTTTTGCATCTGTTGAAGAAAATCGATAACAGAGATCGCCAAAGAGAGCCCCAGAAGAATCACAAGCAGGTTCTTCAGATAGTGTTTTACCAGATAACTGAAGTATAACGGCGGGGTCAACATCTTCATGAAGCTAATCCGTCTATTGACTTCAAACTGTATTTAGACTTAACCTCTATAAGATCATTCTCTATGAGTGCCATACAGGCTTGCTGCACATGAGCTATGAGCTTATCTATCCGCTTCTGTTCTTCTTCTGAAAACGCATGCAGTACATAATCAGCTACCTGAGACTTATGCAGGGGCTTATCTATTCCTACTCTTACACGAAGATACTCTTTGCCGATCAGGCTGTCGATGGACTTCAATCCATTGTGTCCGCCATGTCCACCGTCTTTTTTAAATCGCAGCGCACCAAAAGGGATATCGATATCATCATGGATCACGATGATCTCTTCCCTCTCTATCTTATAAAACTGCTTTACAGCTAAAACACTTTTACCGGATAGATTCATAAATGTAGCCGGTTTTAAAAAATAGTGGTTGGAATACTTGAAAAGCTCCCCCTGAAAGGAGGCTTTGGAGATCTCTCTGGCTCCAAGTTCACTGACAAGTCTGTCAATCACCCTGAAACCGATATTATGCCGTGTATCTTCGTATCTTGATCCCGGGTTTCCCAGACCAACAAAGAGTGCCACGATTAATCTTTCATTATTTTGCTTTGATTACACCACAGATCGCAACGTCCGGTCTTTCCAGGATACGAGTATTCGCCGGTGTTTCAACATCTCTGACAAGGATAGACTCATCTCTGTCAAGGTCAGCTACGTCAAGATCAAAGTTCTTTGGCATATCTTCGATCGCGCCTCTTACTTTGATTCTTCTTTTAGAGAGAATGAGGACACCTTTATTCTTCAAACCTTTTGGTGTTCCATGCGTCATCACCGGTACAAGAAAGTCAGACACTTGACCTGGTACCGCAACCCTTAAATCAACGTGAAGAATATCACCGTTTACCGGGTGTACTTGATATTCCTGGATAGCTACGTTAAGCTCTTTGTCGCCAACTTTGACAGGAAGGGTAAATCCCTCTTTTGCTCTAACAGCTTTGATGAAATCACCTCTTTTAAATGCAGCATTGATGTTTTCAACACCATTAGCATAAATGTTAGCGATTAGATAACCATCTCTTCTAAGCTTCTTTGCATGGCTTTTTCCGATACTCTCTCTAACGATACCTTCTAACATAGTTAGTCCTTATAAATATATTTTTTCTACTTGTTTTATAGAAATAGAAACGGATTATACCGAATCTTTTTTAAAACGGTCTGAATAATGCTATCCTCAGGTTCCGAGCCTACTCTTTGAATTCAAATATATCTTCGTTGCTCTGACGCTCGCCTTCATTCACAATAGCTCCTTTCCCGACACCTTCCATTTTCAATTTCAAGTCTGAAGGATTCGTTGCATATTCGAGGGCAACCTCCTCCGTAATTTTTCCGGCTTTTACAAGATCTAGCAATGACTGATCAAATGTCTGGGTACCGTAGATCTCTTTACCCTCAAAAAGCGCATCGGGGATCTCATGATCACGGTTTTCCATAATGAGTTGTTCGACTCTTGCCGTTTTTTTCAATATTTCTACTGCAACGATCCTCCCCTTTTTTTTCATAGGGATAAGCCTTTGTGAAATGATCCCCTCCAGCACCGATGCCAGAGACATCCTAATACGGTTCTGCTCCTCTTTGCCGAACATGCCCACAATCCTGTCGATCGTCTCTTTTGCATCAAGGGTATGCAGTGTAGAAAAAACCAGGTGTCCCGTATTGGCTGCGTGCAATGCAATGTCAATCGTTTCAAGGTCCCTCATCTCTCCGACCAGAATGATATCAGGGTCTTCCCTCAGCGCTGCACGCAGGGCACCTGAAAAGGAATGGGCATCTTGTCCGATCCCTCTTTGGTTCACGAGACAACCTCTGTCTTTATGGACAAATTCGATCGGGTCTTCTACAGTGATGATATGTTTTTTTGTCTCTTTGTTTAACTTATCAATGTTGTATCTCGGTGAATGTATTGATTACCGGTGGAAGATTCAACTCCTCTATCGTCAATATATTTACCGGAATGATACGGAAAACAGCAGAAAGTCCATCCATTTGATAAAAAAAGTCTACACGAAACCTGCTATCTTTATCCAATACATAAGAAAAATCCAGGTTCCTGTCTATTTTTAACTTCTCATACTGCTCTTTATTGACAATCTCCTGAATCAGCGTATCCATCATCGCTTCACTCAAAATCTCTTTGCCCAATACTTTCAATATTCCATCAATACGCACTCTTGGCTGGGAACCTGATTTTAGATGAAGGTCAGAACCGTTATTGCTGATCAGCGCTTTTAAATAGAGTTTGAGTTTCTCTTCCATGTCTTGCCCTTTGTCCTACTTAATGCTCTCCAGCATCTCTTCAAATGCTTCTTCAAAAGCTATCAGCCCGTCTGCAAGCAGTTTCTCATACACCTCTTCCATTTCGATACCCGCTTTTGCCACTTCATCGAAATGGGCATCGATATGTTCCGCATCCAGCGGAAGTTTCGCAGGAGCTGCGCTCTCTTTGACATAGTGTTCAATCGTAGCCAGCGGTGCAGTATTGACCGATCTTGAAGCCAGAAGCTCTCTGATATAATAATCAGCCGGAAGAGTATCACCCTTTACGCCCGTACTCGCAAAAAGCGTTCTTACCTGAGGGATTTCATGTGATTCGATAAGTGTATAGATCTTCGCTGCATTGTAATTGCCCACTTTTGCCGCATCGATTCCTGCCTCTTCCAGTTTGCTGTCAAGCATCCTGTCAAAACGGCTGACAAACACAGAGATCACTGCGTCCACTCTGGCACCCGATGCCGCGATACCCTCTTTCATCGCTTCAACACATTGAAGCGCCTGTTCAGGTGAGAAGATCAGTGTGGCATTGACTGAAATCCCCCGGCTTAACAATTCTTTCATTGCCGCATATCCTGCTTCGGTTGCAGGCACCTTCACCATGACATTCGGTTCGCCGATCGCTTCAAAAAGACTTATCCCCTCTTCTACTGTCCCTGCTGTATCGCCTGAGAGGAACGGATCAACCTCGATGGAGATATAACCGTCATTGCCCTCCTCATAGTTCTTTCTCAGTGCCTGTGCGGCTGTTCTGATATCCTCGATCGCCAACGCTTCATACTTCTCTTTGGCACTCTTTCCCTCCAGCGACTCCAGCTGCTCCTGATATGCCGGCGAAGAGGTGATCGCTGAAGCAAAGATCGCCGGGTTGCTTGTAGCCCCGTTAATCATCCCTTTTTCGATCATCGATGAAAATTCATTTTGCAAAAAATCTCTCTCTACAAAGTCCAGCCACAGCGAAAACCCTAACTCTCTATCTACCATCTATTCCATTCCTAACTTTTAATAAAACTTTATGCGATCAGCCGCATGAGTTGTCTTCAGCAGTCAGCTCAGTGTTAACTTGGCTTTTTGAGCTTTGTCTAAAAAGCGTCCTATTCATTGTATGTATCATACGTCCATTCAAAGTCATGCCAGCTCCCCAGATCTGTGGGTTTTTGCAGCGTTTCAGAAAGCGCATCAAGAAAAACATCTCTATCCACCACTTCTGCACCCAGCCCTATCATATGGTCTGTCGGCATCTGACAGTCTATAAAATCATAACCTTTTGCACCTAAAACATCGCTAAGGGCCTTAAAGGCTACTTTGGAGGCATCCTTGACCAGGGAGAACATCGACTCACCGAAGAATGCCTTACCCATCGCGATGCCGTAAAGCCCGCCCACGAGTCTCCCCTCGTTGTAGACTTCAACACTGTGCGCAAAGCCCTCTTCATGCAGACGGATAAATGCCTCGATCAGCTCCGGTACGATCCATGACCCCTGCTGCCCTTCTCTCGGGACAGAAGCACAGTGACGTATCACCTTTTCAAAGTGCCGGTCGAACTGCACGGAGAACTTGCCAGAACGCAGTACCCTGCGAAACGATTTACGCACATAAAATTTATCCGGGTAAAGCAGCAGTCTCGGATTTGGAGACCACCACAGGATGGGATCATGCGGACTATACCAGGGAAATATGCCTTTTCTATAAGCTGTCAGCAGTGTATGGGAAGAGAGATCGCCTCCGTATGCCAGCAATCCTTCATCTGAGGCGAATCTCGGATTTGGAAAGGAGGTCGCCCTTAACGGCGGTACAAAATAGTCCTCATCGTATATCGATGACAATCACCGCTCCTCATACTTGAATGTCAGCTGATCCTCTTTATAGTCCACTTTAACCCTGCCGCCTTTTTTGAGCTTGCCGAAGAGGATCTCATCCGTGAGAACTTCTTTGACCTGCTCATCGATGACACGGGCGATATGTCTCGCACCGTAGCGTTCGTCATACCCCTCTTTCGCCAGATACTCTCTGGCCTTTCGGGTCAGTTTGATCCTGATCTTTTTGGATGCAAGCATCTCATTGAGTTTCTCAAGCTCCAGATCGACGATCACGACAAGCGCCTCAAGACCAAGCGGCTTGAACTCGATCGTACCGCTCAGACGGTTCCTGAACTCAGGAGTGAAGTATGCTGCCATCGCTTTGTCAGTCTTTATCGTGGTATCTTTGGTAAAGCCCATCACATTGGGTTCTTTGGTGCCGATGTTGGAGGTCATGATAAGGATTACGTTTTTAAAATCTGTCACGATGCCGTTATTATCGGTCAGCTTCGCACCATCCATCACCTGAAGCAGTATATTCATGATATCCGGATGCGCCTTTTCGATCTCATCAAGCAGAAGCACCGTATGCGGGTGTTTCTTGATCATCTCTGTGAGCAATCCCCCCTGTTCATATCCTACATATCCCGGAGGTGCACCGACCAGACGGCTGATCGTATGCGGTTCCATATACTCACTCATATCCAGACGTTCAAAATGTACATGCATCGTCTCTGCAAGCTGCGTAGCCAGTGCTGTCTTGCCTACGCCGGTCGGCCCGACAAAGAGGAACGAACCTATCGGGCGGTCCGGTGCATTGAGCCCGGCATAAGAACGCTTGATCGCACGGCTGACCGCTTCGATCGCTTCATCCTGGCCGATAATCTTCTCTTTCAGATCGGATTCGAGCGTCTTGAGTTTGCGGGTATCATCCGTCCCAATCACGGTAGAAGGGAGGTTCAGGCTTTTTGCCACACTCTCTTCAATATCTTTTGGCTTGACTTTGGCATTTTCGACTCCTTTGAGCATGAAATGTGCCCCCACTTCATCAATGATATCCATCGCCTTATCCGGAAGGAACCGGTCATGCAGGTATTTTACAGAGAGATCGATCGCCGACCGGAGCGCTGCATCAGAGAAACTGATCCTATGATAATCTTCATACTTGTGCTGTACCCCCTTGAGGATCGTAAAGGTATCTTCGATGCTCGGCTCCTCCACATCGATCTTGGCAAACCTGCGGCTCAGTGCCTTGTCCTTGTCAAAGAAGTTTCTAAACTCCGCATAAGTCGTCGCACCGATACACTTCAGATCACCTCTGGCAAGGGCCGGCTTGAGCAGGTTGCTTGCATCCATGCTGCCTCCGGTTGTCGCTCCGGCTCCCACCATGGTATGGATCTCATCGACAAAAAGTATCGCATCTTTCTCTTCTGTAAGCTCAGCGATAATGCCTTTCAGGCGCTTCTCGAAATCACCTCTGTACTTCGTACCGGAAATCAACGCTCCCATATCAAGCGCATAAACTTTGGCATGCTTGATCACATCAGGCACTTCGCCCTCACTGATCTTAAGCGCCAAGCCTTCAGCGATCGCTGTCTTTCCCACGCCGGGTTCGCCTACAAGCAGAGGGTTGTTCTTCTTCCGCCTGCAAAGTGTCTGCATCACCCTGTCTATCTCGTCCTCGCGTCCGATCACCGGATCGATCTTTCCGCTCTTTGCAAAATTTACAAGTTCAGTGGTGAATTCGCTGAGAAGCGACTTGTCTTCTTTCTCCCTATCCTTTTCCGTCTTCCCCTCAGATTGAGTATGCGAAATGACTTCGAGTATATCCACACGGGCTACCCCTTCTTTTTTCATCAGGTAGACTGCATAGGAGTGCTCCTGCATACAAATCGCTGCGATCATATCTCCTACACTCGCCTCACTTCGTCCGGCAGAGTGGATATGCGTCATCATATCATTGATCGTCCTCGAGAGTGCTACGGTCTCAAAAGGCTCTACCTGCTGTGACAGGGTAGGGATAGTCTTGTTGATATGTTCCACTATCCCTTTTTCAAGCGTTTCGGGGTCTATCATCAGTGCAGAGAAT
Organism: Candidatus Sulfurovum profundilacunae; assembly: GCA_047689495.1. Lineage (GTDB taxonomy): Bacteria > Campylobacterota > Campylobacteria > Campylobacterales > Sulfurovaceae > Sulfurovum > Sulfurovum profundilacunae. The sequence continues at coordinate 11,483 of JBEWPY010000030.1, forward strand.
ATCTCTATCCCCTCTTCGCTTTTCACAATCGACAGAAAGACATGCTCTACGGTAAGGTATTCATGTCTATTCTCTTTCGCATAGGCAACCGCATTTTTAAACACATCATTCAGTGCCATACTTATCATCTGTTTTTCCTTCTTTCATCAATACAATTTGACTGCATGAGTCCGGAGACAAAGCAAACTTGATATGAGAACATCAGCTATCGGCCGGGCCATTTACTGATCCTCTTCAATCGTGGCCAATAGCGGAAATTCACTTTGTTTCGCTTTCTGTCTCACCTGCTCTGCTTTGGTCTGAGCGATCTCATAACTATATACACCGCACACTCCGATACCTTTCTCATGGATCTGTATCATAATCTTTTCAGCTTCTGCCGCATTTTTATGAAAGATGTTCATCAATACATCTACCACAAAGTCCATACTGGTATAGTCATCATTGTGCAGCAGCACTTTGAACATCCTGGGTTCTTCAACTCTCAGACTGGTCTCCATCTCTTCTTCTATCTTTGGCATTGTATGTTAAAATCCCTCATACTTAAATCTATTTTTATTTATGCTCTATATTATACAAAAAACTTAAGGAAATGCAAATGGCATCACTCTTCATTACCGCGACAGGTACCAGTACAGGGAAAACACACACTACCCTCAAACTCATCGAAACACTCGCAAAAAACGGTATCAAAGTAGGTGTATTCAAGCCGATTGAAACAGGGGTAGGAAAAGAACCGCTTGATGCAAAGGCACTGCTCGAAGCCTGCCAAAAAGTGAATCCCGGTTTTGCAGGCCTTACCCCTGAAGAGATCACCGCTTATACCTTTTCTCTGCCTGCTGCACCCTTTTGTGCGGATACCGGACAAGAGATCAAACTCGAAAAAATCTTTGACAAATACCGTGAACTTTCCAAACATTGTGACGTACTGCTGATAGAAGGGGCGGGCGGGCTGATGGTCCCCATCACTCAAACCTATATGATGATAGACCTTGCCAAAGCGTTAGGGTGCCCAGTGCTTCTGGTCGCCCCGAGCCGTCTGGGATGCATCAATGATACGCTGCTTTCTATGGAAGCTTTAAAATCACGTCATATTGAGTTTGACTGGTGCGTGAATCTATACGAAGATAAAGAGAGTTTCGCCGAAGTGACACAGCCCTACTATGATACTGTGTTTCCTGAGTGGTGGAGTGTGGATACGGGGTTGGAAAAGTTTATTTCGGTTTTATAAATCCCATAACTTTTTCATCGGTTTCTATCGTTTGGGAAACAATATCGTCTAATGCTATAAACACTTCTTTGAACTGTTTGTCATTTTTACGCTCTAGTTCTATGATCTTTTTGGCCAAAGCATTATAATGCAAAGAAAATTCTCTCAATTTTGTAAATGTTCTCATAATGTTCTTATTTACACTGACTGCCACGGGACTGTTGATTACTGTTGCCAACATATAGACACCCTGCTCTGTAAAAGCAAACGGCAAAGTCCTCACTTTAGAAAAATTTGCTGTGCCATTTTGGCTTCGCAAATCATCAAACTCCTTTTGTGTAAGTTGAAACATAAAGTCTTCTTCATCAAAACGTTCATAATTTCGTTTGACTTGCCTGTTGAGATAACTTGTTGTCACACCGTAAAACAGTGCCAAGTCATTTGCAAGTAAAATTTTTTGACCCCTTATCCTATAAATTTTGGAGTTTATCTCTTCAAACAATACTTTACCCATCTCTTCCTCCATGATTACCTGATCATGCCAATTATATTTCAAGACGGATATTTGTGAAAAAACCCAAATCCGTAAATAGAAAATTTGCAGTAGCTGCAATGCTTGCGCTTAAGGGGTTTAAGTAAAATATGAGTCGCACCCATAGGTTCGGCGATGATTTTACTTGAAGCCTTTGAGTGCAATGATTGTGGCTAATGCTTTTTTCTATTTACGGATTTGGGAAAAAATATGTCAAATTGTCATATTTTAGAACACAGCCCTACTATGATACTGTGTTTCCTGAGTGGTGGAGTGTGGATGAGGGTATCTCTCAATATCTGGACAGACTGATTTCACCCAAATTAATCCATGAAATATAGAATTAGTCACAAGCATTGGCTTCAAGGGCACTCCGGAAAATCATTGCCGAACCTATGGGTGCGACTCAAATTTTCCAAAGCACCCTTAAAACCAAGCCTTGTAGCTACTTCAAAAATTTCATGGATTAATTTGGGTTTCATAAAAAAACACATTTTTACCGCCCCTTTGCTATAATGTCAAATTAAAACAAAGGACGTTTATGCAACATCTCGTAGATACTTATGACTTCACAGACCAACAGATACAAGAGCTGCTGCGAGATGCCAAAAACTTCAAAAACCAAAGACCTATCCAACTCCTCAGAGACAAACTTCTTATCACACTTTTCTTCGAAGCTTCGACAAGAACAAGAAGCTCTTTTGAAGTAGCGGCAAAACGTCTCGGAGCAGCAGTGGTGCACCTTGATCCTTCACGCTCTTCAACCAAAAAAGGCGAAACACTGGAAGACACCTTTGCCAATCTCTGTGCCATGGGGCCGGACGGCGTCATCATCCGCCATTCCGAGAACGAAACACCGAAACAGCTGGCCGATAGGGAGATGACTTCGGTGATCAATGCAGGTGCCGGCAACTACGCACACCCTACCCAGGCACTGCTTGACCTCTTTACGATATTGGAACATTTTGATGGTGATATTGAAGGCAAAACGATCGCTATCGTGGGGGATATCGTCAGTTCACGCGTAGCAAGCTCAGGTATCCGGCTTTTGACACGTATGGGGATGAATGTTTTGCTTGTCGCGCCAAAACCGTTTATGCCCGAAAGTGAGCTTCCCCAGTACGAAAAGCTGGAAGAAGTACTGGACAAAGTCGATGTGATCATGAGCCTCCGTGCGCAGCTGGAGCGTCATGCCGCACCGATCTTCGATGACTACGAGGAGTATGCCAGACATTACTGTATCACCAAAGAGCGTATGGGTGAGAGGAATATCCTTCTGCTTCACCCGGGACCGGTGATGAGAGACATTGATATCAGCAACGAGATGCTCGAAGACTCAAGATGCAAAGTCCTTGAACAGGTCAAAAACGGAGTCTATGTCCGGATGGCAGTACTGAAGCTTCTGATGCTGGATGCGGGATGAGCACCCCAGGGGTATTTGTCACTTCGTTCAGGCACATTCAGTGTTCAGCGTTCAGCGTTCAGAAAAAAACAGAAGCACTGCTCTGCAGTGCATACCAATACTATTCACTATTCACTATTCACTATTCACTAAAAACTCAGCGGAGTTTTTAAATGTGGTTAAACAAAGCGGATGGTTTTGCTCAAATAAACAAACTCTCAAAAGCCAAAACCCCTTTCCTATGCATCATCTCTTATGATAAAAACAAAATCTTCGCCCAACCTCTTGACAAACTTGACAACGATATTTACTATAAACTGGATAATTTACGCAATTACCCGCCTCAAAAGTACATAAAAGCATTTACATTTTCCAAATCTCCTGTCCATTTTTATGTTTACAAAAAAGCCCTTGAAAAAGTTCAGGAGGAGATACGCTCAGGCAATACCTACCTGCTCAACCTCACCTTCAGAACACCCATAGAAACCGATCTGACCCTCAAAGAGATCTTCCTCTGCTCCAGAGCAAAGTTCAAGCTCTACTTCAAGAATCAATTCATCTGCTTCTCCCCTGAACGTTTCGTAGAGATAGAGGGCAATACCATTGCAACCTACCCGATGAAGGGTACGATCGATGCGAACCTGCCGAATGCCGAAGAGACCATCCTGGCAGATGAGAAAGAGATGGCCGAACATGTGATGATCGTCGATCTGATGCGCAATGACCTCGGTATCATCGGTGAGAATGTAAAAGTCGAGAAGTTCCGCTATATCGACAAGATCGAAGCCGGAGAAAAAAAGCTGCTGCAGGTCAGCTCCAGGATCACCGCCAGACTTCCAAACGATTGGCACAACACTCTGGGGTCACTGCTCGAACAGATACTTCCTGCCGGTTCTATCTCCGGTACTCCCAAGAGAAGTACACTGGGGATTATAAACCGTATGGAAGATTATGAGCGCGGATTTTATACGGGTGTTTTTGGTCTCTTTGACGGACAAAACTTCAAATCGGGTGTCATGATACGTTTTATCGAGAAAGAGGGAGATCAACTCTTTTATAAAAGCGGCGGAGGTATCACAACAGACTCAGATGCCAAAAGCGAATATGATGAGCTGATCGATAAGGTCTATCTGCCGTTTTGATATTTTGCATGCCTCTGTCTCCACTATGGAGTTACTCCTCTTTTTTGAAAAATTCCGAAGGAAAGCTGATTGCCTGAGGATGAAAGAGTTTGGCTTCTACCTGCTCCTCCCTCGAAAGCCTCTGAAGCTGATAAGGTATATAGATAAAACGGCTCGCAATCGTTTTATGTTGTTGTGAACGCTCTTCTATGTGCACTCTTATGCCACTCTCTATACCCTCTTTGGAAATCTGTTCAGGGAGGGAGGAGTTGGTCAATAAAACGATGATATCCACGGAATCTGTTTTTTCTACATATCCAGTGATCTCCGCATGAAGCTCCAGGTAAGCATCCTGCATATCCTCTATCTCGTTTTCCACTCTTCTTATCTCTCCGTTTTGATCAAGGATCATGGCAAAAGGCCTGAATATATACTCTCTTTCCAAGATCTCTTTAACTTCATAGATCGATTTTTCAAGCATCATCATCGCACGTTCATCATCATTCATCACACTCCTTTTTACACTTTTTTATTCCAGTGTTTCCATATAAACCAACGAGGCACTTTCTCACAGGGCCCTGCATCTTTTCGCCCTGTGTTCCCATTGATATCTTTTATCCTCTTTTAATGCAGAAAAATAAAGCTTTCCCGAGTCTCTCCATGCATCGATCACAATCCCGTTTTCCATGATACATCTTTCACTTTTACACCTCTTGGGCACAACGGCCAGTGCATTGTGTTCCTTCCAGTACTCTCCAATATTGGCGCCTACCAGGTGAAACTCGAAACTCGCGTAGTGTTTGGATTTCAGGTGTTGATAGAGTGCATCCGAAAAGTGGTAACAAAGCCCTCTCTCCTTCAAACCCACATTGACCAGAAAGTTATGAAACTGCGGGGGAGAAACGAGCTTAAACGCTTTGGCAAGTTCATTGGCCTTCTTATAGATATCCCCGGCAAGCAGATGAGACTCCTTTACAGTGATATCTGCATCCAATCCTTGCAGCTGTTTACTGAAACGATGGATGTTTTGGTTGGCAGGCAAAGTCGGCTTGACACTGCAGCCTACCAAAAAAAAGCTTATCAGCAAAACACTAAAGTACCGAGGCATATAAGCCCTGCAGATAAAATACCGAACTGCCAAGTATCATAAGCATCACCACGCTGTAGGCGATAAACCGCCCGGAGTTTTTGGAGATCACCATCCCGCCTGTCAATCCCGTAACAAATCCGGCAGCATGTGCACTCATATCGATAGCAGGGATCGTAAGCCCGAGAAAAACATTAAGTGCGATGATCACACCGACATTTTTCATAAACACTTTACTCTGAGCGCCTATCCGTTCCCTGTGTACGATAAAAAACCCTGTTAAGGCACCAAAAAGTCCGAATATCGCTCCGGAAGCTCCTATGCCCACACTTTCAGGATGCACAGCGAGCGAAGCTACCGCACCGATCAGTCCAGAAAAAAAGTAGATCGCAAGGTAAGAGTATTTGCTGAAATAGATCTCGACGGGCCGGCCGACAATATAGAGTGAAAACATATTCATCAGAAGATGTGTCATGCCGCCGTGCAGGAACATCGCACTAAGCAGCCGCCACCACTCATCATAGCCAAAAACAATCGGGCCATAAAGCGCCCCAAGGGCTACGAGCACCCTGGTATCCATACTAACGATATCCGCACTAAAGAGTGCAGCAGGGATATATACAAGAAGGTTTAAAACAATCAGTGTATAGGTCAGTTTGAAAGCTTGAAACTCTTGGCGCACTTAGCTGATCGCCTCTGCAAAGAGCACACCGTCTATCAATGACCTGGCAACTTTTGTGATCTCTTTTTCTTCATTGATAAGTACGAGCAGACGGGTATCAAAGAGATACTCCTGAGCAATGGGCTGGATCATCATTGCATCATCATCCTCTTCACAAATGATATAGCTTGCGCCCAATGCATTGGCAAAGATAGCTTCTTTCAGTTTTGTTACCGGTACTGCATAGTCAATGTCATTTTTTTGACAATATTGTGCAAGTTTATGCGAATCAGCCAAAGGCTCCAAGACAACGACGCTGCCCGGCTCGCTCTGTTTAATATCATTCATCGAAAAGACTTTATAAAATTTTGGACTCTCTATCCATGGGTGTCCGATGATAATCATGTATCTCTCCTTTTTATGCTAATTTACTTAGAAGCGCGCATTTGCTCAAGCTCCTAACTAGTCAACCCTGAAAAACCCATTTCAAACCCACAAGTCAATTCTACTATCTCTT
>JBEWPY010000135.1:0-3003 GCA_047689495.1 Candidatus Sulfurovum profundilacunae
TGAGTATCTTCTCATACTTTTGGTGGATACCATGTTGGTGGACTTTTCTATTTTTTTGACCTGCATCAAGAGTGAATTTGTTTCTCCTGATACAATATGGACCGATATTTTTCAAGAGGAGAATTTACTTAATATGAAGTATATATGGGTCTATTTTGTTGCACTGACAACACTACTTATATCCGGAAACGATCACACTTGTAAAAGGTGTCATCCGGTCATCTACGCAGAGTTTCACAACTCCATGCATAAAAAATCTTCAATCTACAGCGATAAGGTGCATCAATCCATCTGGGACCTCCATCCCTCCAAAGCCAAAGGGGACTACCAATGTGCCAAATGCCATACACCGAATGCAAAGACTGAAGAAGAGCAGAAAGGGGGGATCTCCTGTGTCAGCTGCCATACGATCAGTAACGTCACCGAACATGCCAGGTCAAATAAAAACATCTATACAGAGGGAAGTAAAACATTTTTCTCAGCTCAGCCAGGCAAAGAGGATACAAAACTTACCTATCAGACGAAGAGTACTTTCATGGGAATGTTCAAGACAACAATCGGATCGCCACACCATGACATTGACTACAGGAATGAAAACTACTATACGGGAAAGGTCTGTATGGGGTGTCATTCCCATAAACAGAACAGCCACTCTTTTGAAGTATGCAGAACCGACAGCAAAGGGTCCCGGGACAAAGAACAGAACTGTATTACCTGCCACATGCCGCAGGTGAAGGGAAGTGCCACAACGATCCAAAAAACAAAAACACATGCTTTCCACGGATTTGCAGGGGTATATACCGCACCGGAAATGTTATCGCGCTATATCGATCTGGACTTTAAAAAAACAGAAGACGGATTTACGGTTACTGTGACCAATAAGGCACCGCACAATCTTCTGCTGCATCCGTTGAGAGTGCTTCAATTAAAAGCTATACTTAAAAGAGAAGGAAAAACCAAAACACTCAAAACGTATTCGTTTGTCAAAACCCTGGGGCATGAAGGACGTCCTGCCATGCCATGGGAAGCTACAGAAGTCCACAAAGACACAATGATCAAAGCCAATGAGGAGAGAAACGCTGCCTTTGAGGAGCCGCTTCAAAAAGGTGACACCCTTGAAGTGACACTTGGCTTTTATGCCGTCAATCCGAAAGTTGTTGAAAAACTCGGGCTTCAGGAAGAAACCGAATTGACCCGATTTAAAACATTAAAACATCAATTTATCTCAGTGAAATAACAAAGGCCTGCCATGCAATTTACAGCTGATCAAACCGAACAGACGCTTTGGCAGCGTCTCTCTTCCCAGCCGCACAGACTTTTCTTTGCCTCATCCCTCCTGTGGGGAGTGATTCTAATGAGCTTTTCCATGGGATCCTATATAGGTATGGAGATTGACTTTTCTTCCATACATGGAAACGGGCTGCTTTATGGCCTGTTTGTCAATGCCTTTTTAGGATTCCTCTCTACGGTCATTCCACGCTATTCCCAAAGCCAGGAGATATCCAGAAAAACCTATCTCTCTTTTTGGTTGTTCTATCAAATGGGGCTGGCTTTATGGTTTATTGGTTTTCATCTGGCGGGACAGGCTCTGACCGGTTTGGCATTAATGACCATCGGGTTCATCTACTTCCGCACCATTCGTACCGGAGGATACCCGAATGAACCTGACAGCCTGTGGCTTGCTGCCCTTCTCTTTGTCAGCGGTATCATATTGGTTTTGCAGCTATTTTTCTCTTTTTCCCTTCAGTGGACCGGGATTTGGGTGACCGTCTTACCCATCACTTTCACTGTTGCCCAACGGATGATACCTTTCTTTTATGCAGGCTATTTTCGCAGCCATTACAATAAACCCGGATGGGTTGTTCCCTTTTTTGTCCTGGGTTCCTGGGGGATTGCCCTGGGAGGTGGATCTTCTCTCCTCACCTCTCTGCTTGGTTTCGTCCTCTCTTTAGGTACGGCATACTTTCTCTGGACCCTGGATATTTATTGGAAAGCTCCGGCTATCTTAAGAATACTCACACTCGGGCTCCTCTGGCTGCCTGTTGGCCTGTTTATGATTGGGGTGGAGTCTTTTTGGGAAGTATACACTTTTAAAATGGGAATACATATATTGCTGCTCGGGTTTATCTTTACACTCCTGATAGGCTTTGGCACCCGGGTGCTTTTGGGGCATTCCGGTCAAAAAATTATCGCAGAGCGTATCACCATTGTACTTTTTACACTCACACAGCTCGTAGTGATCTTCAGGGTGATAGCTTCACTGCTCTTTACGCTGGAGATTCAGGCTTTTGTCCCTTTTGTTCATCTGGGATTTACTCTATTCATCCTTTTGTTGGTGATATGGGGGATTAAATATCGGAAAGCGATTTTTTAATCAGATGTTGATTAAGATCATATTTAATGGTACGCATCCTGTATTATAATTGCGGTCAATATTCATAAAAAGGCAGTAGTATGAGTTTTATACTTATCAAAACGATACATCTTTTTGCAGCATTTATCTACGGCGGTTTTCTCATTACGGATAACCTTTTTTTAAACAAGATGCCGCGATCATTAAGTACAGAGGAACATCAGAAAGCCAGAGAATCCTTTATGATGTTCGTACGTAAAGTAGTTCCCCCCAGTCTGCTGGTTGCTGTGGTGACAGGACTATACCTGATCAGTCAAGTCTTCGGTGAAATCAGCGAGGAGGGTTTGAGCAGTTTCCAGATCATGCTTTCTCTCAAAGCATTTTTGGGTCTTTGGCTCGGTATTAGGGGATTTAACCAGGTCTATCTAAAGATACAACCCCTCGTATTCAAAAGCCATATACTGCCTTTTGTTTTTGTAGTCTCCATTATTCTTTTATCGCAAATCATGCATATATAAAACCACAGTAAAGTTGTTATTACTCCTATTCGATAGAGTCAACAGGAGACATATTAATTCAGGATGTGTGTGCCGGGGAGGTCAGAAAGAAACAGGCAGCCCCATTATTCAGGCATCCTTTGAAATGAATAT
>JBEWPY010000136.1:0-2978 GCA_047689495.1 Candidatus Sulfurovum profundilacunae
ATTTTTCTGACTTCAGACATTCAAAATGATCGGGGAGCAGGCTGCTTTTTATGTATAAGTGCCGCTATGCTATAATCCGAGCCTTCACCTTTAACCAAAAAAACAAAGGATACTATGCACGCTATCAACGCCCATGCCAAAGTCAATATCTTTTTAAAGATCACCGGTCATAAGGAAGGATACCATACCCTGCTTTCGCGTTTTATGCGGGTCGATGACCTGTATGACACGATCACTTTCGAACCGTGCGTCTGCGAAGCGTTTATCATAGAGGGATGCGAAGGTGTGTCTTTGGAGTCCAATACGATCTACAAAGCATACCAGACATTACTGGATCACACACATAGCGGCGAACTGAAAGAGTTTTTCACACGTCACAAAGTTGTTGTCACCAAACGTATCCCGAGCCAGGCCGGTCTCGGCGGGGGAAGTTCCGACGCTGCTGCCTTTATGCGGCTGGCAAACGAAGTATGCCGACTCGGAATCGATACGGACACCCTGTCCGAACTTGGAAGCAGGATAGGTGCAGACCTGCCATTCTTTATCCGCAACTACCCTTCAGCCAATGTCAGCGGTTTCGGGGAAATCGTAGAGCCATTTGAGGAAGAGGCCCTCCCTCTGGAACTCTATACCCCTGCTATAGGCTGTGACACCGCAAAAGTCTACAAAACATTCAGAAAACACTTTTTGGATGATATTACGCTTTGCAGCTTTTCAGGATGGGAGAAACTCGACTCCGGAACACTCCTTGAAACCATAGCCGATCCTCTCCTCCTCAATGACCTTTATAAGGCAGCATTGATTGCATATCCTGGATTAAAAGAAGCAGCCAGAGAGGGATGGTTCTTCTCCGGCAGCGGAAGTACGTTTTTCAGGGTAAAAGAAAATATATAAAATGCAGGGCTCTCCTCTTTCACCGGTCAGTTCTTAAATTAATTAAGATAGATTCTTCTTTCGGAAAACACATACTCTCTAAGGAAGAACGGATCTGTCACGCCGATCGTTTCAGCCATCTTTTCACTGATCAGCCGATAGGAGAAAGTATATTTCGCATACGTCGCACTTTTCGGAACTTCAAAAACATAATCTTTCTCGCTGTTCCCTGCGAGCCTGGTATCCTCGGCTTTAGATCTTGCCAGATGCGGGATCGTTTCTTCCCCTTTTTCATCCAGCCATTTTGCTGCAAGTACGCTCCTCTCTTCCCCTATTTGTTTATCCGATTGATCAAAATATGCCACCTTCAGGATAATCTCCCTTAACCCATATCCCGTCGGGACATGGTGCGGTGCTTTGTTTTTGATACTGAGAATGAGCTTTCCTTTCTCTGTCCTGCTTCTCACATCAATATGGTTGATCATAATATTGCTGTTATCGACACTGGAAAAACGGTGTTCTCTGACCATACGGGGCTTTGGTTTTCCTCCGTCGTTGGTATAGTTGGAGGCATACCCTTCAAATTTTTTACTCATATGGCACTCTTTGCATCCATCAGAAGAACCAATGTCTTCATACTCTTTCCCCGTCGCATAGACCTCCAGGCCGTGCTTATTGGTCGTACTGTAGTGACAGACAAAACAGAGCGTAGAATCCTCTGACTCAAAATGCGGCCTCTGCGCTGTTTTATGGTAAGGCGAAACGGCATCTCCGAAAGGCCCGAACATCGTTCCCTGCTCACCGAACTTGATACTGTTCATCCCCTGTGAACCTTTAGATTTATCCAGATGGATCTCATCGATATTGTGACAGACGACACAGTTGATGCCGTTTTTCATATTTTCGCTATTGAGAACTTTTTGCATCTCCTCCTTATTCTCTTCAATCCCCATCAACAGGAGATATTTGTCTTTCTCCTCCACCTTCTTCTTGGTAATTCTGGGATTATGGCATTTGGCACAGGCAACTTTTACTTCATCCAAAATAAGTGTAGGATTTTTGCGGACCATATATTCTAACGATTTTTTAAAAAGATCATTTTTGGAAAAGTGCGAATTTGCATGTCTTGAAGTCTCCCATCTCTTGGAAATCTTCATATGACATGCATTGCAGTTTTCATTGGTTTCCCATTTTTTATTGATCTCTTCAGCCTGCATTGAGACTGCCATAACAATCGAAGATAGTATCCAAATGAGTTTCATGCCTGTTCCTTGTTGACAAAATTGTATACTCCATCTCAAAAAAGAAAACCACCCCTTCCCTCTTTCGTTGGCAATCCTGCTCTCTCCTGCAGGATCTTCGGTTTACCGTCCTTCTCTTACGGTAAATTTGGCTTTTTCATTTTAAACATAGTATTTAAAAATTATAACATGAGTAGATTACAATATTAATGAAAGTCAATCACAGAGTGTTAAGGAGATATGCTATAATTACATCCGACATAATTTCCACCCTCAAAAGGAAACATTTGGCTATCAACATTATCGCACAAAACAAAAAAGCCAGACACGATTATGAAATTCTTGAAAAATTCGAAGCGGGGATCGTTCTGAGCGGAGCCGAGGTGAAAGCACTGCGTGCAAAACGTGCCAATCTTCATGATGCGTTCTGCCGGTTTATCAAGGGGGAACTTTTTTTGATGAATGCCCACATTGCCCACCTTGAGACTGCAAGCAAACATTTTACACCTGATACCCGGGCGCCAAGAAAACTCCTTCTTCATAAAAAAGAGCTTGAAAAACTCTATGTCAAAGTACATAAGGACGGACTCACCATCGTCCCGCTCATGATCTACTTTAATGAACGAAACCTGGTGAAAGTCAATATCGCGGCAGCCAAAGGTAAGAAACTGCATGACAAACGTGCAGATCTCAAAGCCAAAACATTGGACAGAGAAGCCAGACAGGCGATGAAAAACCGCTCCTACTGAGCCCTGTTCAAACACTTCTCTCTGCCTCTTTTGATTTGTTGTAGATTTGGATGCTTGGATAAAAATACGTAACGGAATATTTCGTTTTAGTTTGCTTTAGATTGGAAGGTTGCGG
>JBEWPY010000031.1:0-17308 GCA_047689495.1 Candidatus Sulfurovum profundilacunae
TTTACTGGCCGGATGCAAACGCGATGGGTGGCCGGTTTGGTGCGTTTTTTGCACCCTCCATAAATAAGTTTATCCGGGTCAGCGACATCCTCTTTGAGCAGCATGGCATGCAGTGTAAAGTCAGGCTCATTGCCTATTTCTGTCCTGATATCTTCTATAGGGTCTATAATAAATTTCATAAAAAATCCTATATGTGAATAGTATAGTTACAATCTAAAAAGTTGTTTTTCGCAGTAGTTTACTGTAGATTTCTCACAGAGAATGCAGGCACAAGGGTAAAGTGGTTTTGTGTAGTGCGGGGGGCTTACTGATAGCAAGTGACCAAACGGAACAAGTCCCGTTTGGCCGAGGATGCAGTCGGATACTGCGAGAAATTAGCCATTTCTCTTTTCGATGATCTCTTTTGCAACGTTCGTCGGAACCTCGTCATAGTGATCAAACTCCATAGCATAAGTCGCACGACCTTGGGTCATCGATCTAAGGTCAGTTGAGTAACCGAACATCTCCGAAAGCGGTACAAAAGCATTCACGATCTTGTTTCCTGCTCTATCATCCATACCGTTAACCTGGCCACGTCTTTTTGAAACGTCACCGATCACATCACCCATGAACTCTTCAGGTACTTCAACTTCAACTTTCATCATAGGTTCAAGGATCACGGGGTTCGCTTCTCTACATCCTTCTCTGAACCCCATAGACCCAGCAAGTTTAAACGCCATCTCTGAAGAGTCAACGTCGTGGAAAGAACCATCATAAAGTGTAACTTTAACATCTTCTACCGGGTAACCTGCCTGGATCCCTCTGCCCATTGCTTCCTGGATACCTTTGTCAACAGGACCGATGAACTCTTTAGGAATCACCCCGCCTTTGATCTTATCAATGAATTCGTAACCGGCACCTGCTTCTTGAGGCTCGATTTTGAGATATACGTGACCGAACTGTCCACGACCACCAGACTGCTTCGCGTACTTATACTCTTTGTTCACAGCTGTTTTGATCGTTTCACGGTATGCAACCTGCGGTGCACCTACTTCTGCTTCAACCTTAAACTCTCTTTTCATACGATCCACGATGATCTCAAGGTGAAGCTCACCCATACCGGAGATGATCGTCTGTCCGGACTCTTCATCTGTCGCAACCCTGAATGACGGATCCTCTGCAGCAAGTTTACCAAGTGCGATACCCATTTTTTCCTGGTCAGCTTTTGTCTTAGGTTCAACAGCTACCGAGATAACCGGATCCGGGAAGTCCATTCTCTCAAGAACGACCTTATCTTTGTCTGAACAAAGCGTATCCCCTGTGGTTGTGTCTTTAAGGCCTACAACCGCACCGATCTCGCCGGCGTGGATCGCAGATACCTCTTCTCTTTTGATCGCATGCATCTTCATGATACGGCCGATACGTTCTTTCTTTCCCTTCGTAGAGTTATAGGTGTAAGAACCGGACTCAAGAACACCTCTGTACACACGGATAAATGTAAGCTGTCCAACAAACGGGTCAGTCATGATCTTAAATGCCAGTGCAGCGAACTCTCCGTTATCTGTTGATGCTACAGTCACTTCCGCATCTTCATCATCCATCTCAGTACCTTTGATTTGAGGTACTTCTGTTGGAGCTGGCATATAATCAACTACTGCATCAAGAAGTGTCTGAACACCTTTGTTCTTAAATGCCGTACCACACGTCATTGGAACGATATGCATTGCAATGGTTGCTGCCTTGATTGCTGCTTTGATCTCATCATTCGTGATCTCTTCACCTTCAAGGAATTTTTCCATAAGCTCTTCGTTACCGTCAACTGAAGAGATCTCTTCGATCATCTTTTCACGGTACTCTTCAGCTTTATCTGCAAGCTCTGGGCGGATATCCTGCTCTTCATACGCTGATCCCATTGCAGCTTCCATATCCCATACGATCTCTTTCATTTTTACCAGGTCGATCACACCTTCGAAGTTATCCTCTGCACCGATTGGAAGCTGGATAGGAACCGGGTTGCCTTTCAGTCTCTCGCGAATCTGTCTTTCAACTTCGTAGAAGTCAGCACCCGTTCTGTCCATTTTGTTTACAAATACGATAGATGGTACATTGTATCTGTTCCTCTGTCTCCACACAGTCTCGGACTGTGGCTGAACACCACCAACCGCACAGAATACAGAAACCGCACCGTCAAGAACTCTCATTGAACGTTCAACTTCGATCGTAAAGTCAACGTGACCCGGAGTATCGATGATATTGATCTGCTTATCAGCCCATGTACAAGTTGTCGCAGCAGAAGTAATAGTAATACCTCTCTCCTGTTCCTGCTCCATCCAGTCCATTGTAGCAGCACCGTCATGAACTTCACCGATCTTGTGCTCAACACCTGTATAGAAAAGAATTCTTTCAGTCGTTGTTGTCTTTCCTGCATCGATGTGCGCAGCAATACCGATGTTTCTTACATCTTCAAGTTTATGCGATCTTCCCATAATTTACTTCCTTACCATCTGTAGTGAGCAAATGCTTTGTTTGCTTCTGCCATTTTATATGTGTCTTCTTTCTTCTTGAAAGCAGAACCTTTTTCAGTTGCAGCATCCATAAGCTCATTGCTCAGACGCTCCATCATCGTTCTTTCATTTCTTTTTCTCGCTGCATCAACAATCCATCTGATCGCAAGTGACTGTTGTCTCACAGGCCTTACCTCAACAGGCACCTGGTATGTCGCACCACCGACTCTTCTACTTTTTACTTCCATGACAGGCTTGACGTTATCCATCGCATTGTTGAATACATCAATACCTTTTTCACCTGTCTTTGATTCAATTCTCTCTAACGCAGAATACATTACTGTTTGTGCAACACTTTTTTTACCATCAAGCATGACTGCATTGATGAATTTTGTTAAAATTTTAGAACCGTATACTGGATCCGGAAGTACCGGTCTGACGGGAGCTTTTCTTCTTCTCATTTATTTTCCTCTTCAATCTTAAATTGTTGATTTACTCAAGTCTTGTCCACGAAGGTTCACTGACAACACCTGCATAAGCCTATATAAGGCTAACCTCTTTTAAGTCTATACCCTAAATTATTTTTTAGGTTTTTTAGCACCGTACTTAGATCTAGCAACATTTCTGTTTGCAACACCTGATGTATCCAATGCACCACGAACAATGTGATACTTAACACCCGGTAAATCTTTTACCCTACCACCACGTACAAGTACGATAGAGTGTTCTTGAAGGTTGTGTCCTTCACCACCGATATAAGCGATTACTTCGAATCCACTTGTAAGTCTTACTTTAGCAACTTTTCTAAGTGCTGAGTTTGGTTTCTTTGGAGTAGTTGTATATACTCTTGTACAAACGCCTCTTCTTTGAGGACAGTTCACAAGCGCTGGTGATTTTGATTTTTTAATCACTTTTTTACGCTCTTTACGAATCAATTGGTTAATTGTAGGCAATCGTAATCCTTTCTTTGTTATTTTGAATTGAATCTTTGGTTTTTACACCATCTTAAAACACTGTAATGTCCTAAAATCGGATAATTCCAAAAAGCTGTCACTAGAAAAATGGAGGCATATTATATCGAAAAATTCTTACAATTTTCTTATGTGTGACGGAGGGAAAGAAGCAGAAGGAAAGCCCTGCCATAGAGGGATAGCGCTACTTATTTCTACCTCTTCTGTTCTTCTAAAGTGAGTTGAGAAGGCAAATACTTTTTTTCTTCATAAAGCACCACATTTGTAGTGCTTCTGCTACACTGCTGGTGTACTGAATGTAATATTGTCAAGGTCAACCATACCTGTACCTACAGGGATCAGGCGACCGATGACCACATTCTCTTTCAGATCTTCCAACCCATCTACTGTACCGGCGATAGAAGCTGAAGTCAGTACTTTCGTAGTGTCCTGGAATGATGCTGCAGAGATGATAGAGTCTGCTCCTACTGCCGAACGCGTAATACCTACAAGCATCGGTTCAGCGATCGCCGGTTCGCCGCCAAGCTTGATCATATTCTCATTCTCTTCTTTGAACTTACGTCTTGATACGATATCACCCGCAATGAACCTGCTGTCTCCGCTCTCTACTACTTTTACCTGACGCATCATCTGAGAGGCTACGATCTCAATGTGTTTATCCGAGATATTAACCCCTTGACGGCGGTATACCATCTGTACTTCGGAGACAATATACTCATAAAGTGCTTTCTCTCCGAGCGCTGCAAGGATATCATGGCTCGAGACTGTACCGTCAGTCAGCTTCTCGCCTGCGTGGACATAGTCACCGACATGAACCAGTATCGTCTTGTTCTTGTCTACAAACTGCTCGGTCACCTGACCCCCATCCCCTGTGATGATCAATCTCTCTTTACCTCTTAACGGCTTACCGAAGCTTACTAGCCCATCAATCTGTGCGATCAGAGAAATATCCTTCGGACGTCTCGCTTCAAAGAGTTCAGAAACCCTTGGAAGACCTCCGGTAATATCGCTTGACTTGATCGCCGCCTTTGGCGTCTTGGCAAGAATATCTGCCGTACTTACTTCAGCACTGTCCTGAACAAAGAGGATCGTTTTTGGATCAAGCTGATAACGGAGTATCTCACCGGACTCGGTTGCAAGGATAATCGCCGGTTTATATGCCGCAGGGATATACTCATTCAGTTCAAGTCTGGACTCACCGGTTACTTCATCAAACTGCTCGATTACTGTCACACCAGGAATGATGTCTTCGAATTTCAATGTCCCTTTCTGCTCTGCGATGATAGGCTCCGAGTATGGATCCCATTCAGCTACTACCGTCTGCTCTACCACTTCCGGTGCAGAGAGGAGGTCTCCTCTTTCCACTTTCTGATCATTAGAGATTTGAAGTTTCGATCCTCTCGAGATATAGTGTCTTCCTGCTTCCCTGTTGTTTTCATCAACAACAACGGCAAAGAGACCTTTTTGCGTTACAGCATCACCCTCTTTACTGCCAGGGTGTGCTTCAAGATAATCCCCTTTAAGCAAGAAGAATTTCACTGTACCGCGCGACTCCGAAACCACTTTTTGTGTCACAGGTGCACCATTCTCCACTTTTAACTCGGAAGCAAATGGGATACGTGACGGTACAGACCAGCCTTCATTGATCATATCGACAATGGAGTCACCTTCCTGTACCTCGTCATCGTCTTCAAACGGAAGGAAGAATTTCCCTTCAATCTTACCGGCAACCCCTGCTAGTTCATTTGCTTTGGCTACATCAGTCTTTCTGAAATTATATTTGATCTCATCTTGTCCTTCAGCAACCACAGAGATCACATACTCATCATGTGTTACATGGATCTTCACTTTACCGGAAATCGTCGCTTTTACTTTTGGTTCGACCAAAAGCACACCGGCATTCCTTCTGTTCGCTACAATGAGTTTATCTTCAGTATTTCTATAGACTGAAAGGTTATAGTAACGGATGAAACCCTCTTTACTCGCTACAATCTGTCTCTCTTCCTTCCCAGCAGTTGCCGTACCACCGGTGTGGAAGGTACGCAGTGTCAGCTGTGTACCCGGTTCACCGATCGATTGTGCAGCGATCACGCCGACTGCTTCACCGCGCTTCACAATCCTGTTATCCGCCATATTCAGACCATAACACTTCGCACAGATTCCCTTAGGTGCCTTACATGCTGACGGCGCTCTCATCACCACCGATCTCACACCGGCATCCTGAACACGCTGTGCCATCTCCTCATCGATCATGGTTCCTTCACTTACCAATACTTCTGAAGTAATAGGATCGATGATGTCCTGAGCAAGCACTCTACCGTAGATACGATCTGCAAGCGGCTCGATCATCTCATTACCTACAACAATGTCAGATACCTCTACCCCTTCGTGGGTACCACAGTCACTCATCACAACCTTCACGTTTTGTGCAACATCAATCAGCTTTCTTGTTAGATAACCGGCATTCGCTGTTTTCAGTGCTGTATCGGCAAGACCTTTTCTCGCACCGTGTGTTGAAATAAAGTATTCAAGGACATTCAGACCTTCACGGAAGTTTGATGTAATAGGCGTCTCAATAATCGAACCGTCCGATTTTGCCATCAAGCCCCTCATCCCTGAAAGCTGTCTGATCTGTGCTGCCGAACCTCTCGCACCCGAATCAGCCATCATGTGTACAGAGTTGAATCCCTCTTTGTCTACTTTAATCTTACTCATAAGACCCTCTGCGATACCATTGTTCGCATCCGTCCAGATATCGATAATCTTGTTGTAACGCTCCTGATCAGTAAGCAGACCAGCGCTATATTGTCTTTGGATCTCTTTTACATCCTCTTTTGCAGACGTTACGAGTTCATCTTTAAGCTCAGGGATCTGAATATCGTCAACTGAGATGGATACACCGACCTTCGTTGCATATTTGAAACCCATATCCTTCAGCTTGTCAAGGAATGGTGCTGTCTCAGCCACACCGCCGACCTTATAGATATAGTCAACCAATTCCCCGATATCTTTCTTTTTCAGTATTTTGTTCCAGTACTTCGCAGCTACAAAATCAGGAATGATCGATTTCAGGATCAATCTACCTGCCGTCGAAATCGTAATACGCCCGTCAATCACCGTTCTGATATGTGCATTAAGGTCCAGTGACTGCTGTTCAAATGCGATCTCAACCTCTTCTACGTTTGCAAAAAGTTTATGCTCGCCTTTTACATCGTTTTTCTCCAATGTAAGGTAGTAAAGCCCCAGAATCATATCCTGGGAAGGTACTGCAATCGCTTTACCTGATGCCGGAAGCAGGATGTTCATCGATGCAAGCATCAATACTTTCGCCTCAGCTACCGCTTCATCTGAAAGCGGTACGTGTACCGCCATCTGGTCACCGTCGAAGTCCGCATTGAACGCTGAACATACAAGCGGGTGAAGCTGGATAGCTTTCCCTTCGATGAGTCTCGGATGGAATGCCTGAATCGATAGTTTGTGCAGGGTCGGTGCACGGTTCAGAAGTACCGGATAGTTTTCAACTACCTCTTCCAGACACTCCCATACCTCGTTCTCCTGCTTTTCGATCATCTTTTTTGCTTGTTTAAGCGTTGTTGCATACCCTTTCTCTTCAAGTTTCGCCATCAAATGCGGCTTAAAGAGTTCGATCGCCATCTTTTTAGGAAGTCCGCATTGGTCCAGACGAAGGTCCGGGCCGACAACGATAACCGATCTTCCTGAGAAGTCTACCCTCTTACCGAGGAGATTCTGACGGAAACGACCCTGCTTACCTTTGATCACTTCTGAGAGTGACTTCAACGGTCTCTTGTTTGCGCCTTTTACAGCATTTCCACGTCTACCGTTATCAAAGAGTGCATCGACTGCCTCTTGCAGCATACGCTTTTCATTTCTTACAATGATCTCCGGCGCATCAAGCTCTACCAGCCTTTTCAAACGCTGGTTTCTGTTAATCACTCTTCTATAAAGATCATTGACATCAGATACTGCGAATTTACCGCCGTCAAGGTTGACAAGAGGTCTAAGATCAGGCGGAAGGACAGGAAGTTGTGTCAACATCATCCACTCGGGCCTGTTTCCTGAATGGAGGAATGACTCGATCACTTTCAGGCGCTTAGTAATCGTTTTTCTTTTTGCTTCTGATCTTGTTGCCGCTATCTCTTCTTTCAGCTGATTATACATTTCAACCAGATCAAGCTCAGCCAAAAGTTCCTGAACGATCTCTCCGCCCATACGCGCATCAAGGTCCGTATCTGCAAAGCGCTGCATGATCTGCTGATACTGCTCTTCATTGAGTACATCGTACTTCGCAAGCGGATTAATTCCTTCACTGTCATAGGATGCGACATCAGGAGTTTTTACGATATATGCTTCATAATAAAGGACACGCTCAAGATCTTTCATCTTAACACCAAGAAGGGTACCGATACGTGATGGGAGAGAAGAGACATACCAGATATGCGCTACCGGTGCGATAAGGTCAATGTGCCCCATTCTGTTTCTTCTCACTTTTGACGTCGTAACTTCAACCCCACACTTCTCGCATACAACACCCTTGTAACGCATCTTTTTATACTTGCCGCAAAGACACTCATAATCTCTGATCGGTCCGAAGATTTTCGCACAAAAGAGTCCGTCACGTTCAGGCTTCAACGTTCTGTAATTGATCGTCTCAGGCTTTTTTACTTCACCGTAACTCCAGGATAAAATCTTTTCAGGACTTGCTACTCTAAGCTGAAGCGCCTCAATATCCCGAGGCCTCTCTTCGCCGTTAAGGTCTATTGGCATTAAATTTTCTAATTGCTTACTCATCTTCAACCTCCACTTCATTTTTAGCTGCATACAGTTCTGCGTCAAGCCCTAGTGCTTGAAGCTCTTTTGTCAGTACGAACATTGTCTCGGGAACTCCTGATTCCGGTACAGGCTCACCTTTGGTGATCGCTCTGTACGCTTTCGCCCTGCCGTCAACATCATCTGATTTGATCGTGAGCATCTCTTTCAGGATATGTGATGCACCATACGCTTCAAGCGCCCAAACTTCCATCTCTCCGAATCTCTGTCCACCAAAGAGTGCTTTACCGCCTACCGGCTGCTGGGTGACAAGGGAATACGGTCCGGTCGAACGCGCGTGGACCTTCTCATCTACAAGGTGGTGCAATTTAAGCATATACATATATCCGACATTGACTCGTTCGATCATCTGCTCGCCGGTTTTACCATCATACAGTATCATCTTGCCGTCACTTTCGATTTTAGCCAGTTCAAAGAGTTTCTCAAATTCAACCTGGTTCGTACCCTCAAATACCGGTGCAGCAAACTTCACGCCTTTACTCCAGTCTCTACCGTATTTGATAAGTTCTTCATCACTTATGTTCACCAATGCCTCTTTTGCATTCATCAGTTTTGCTACATCGGCGATCTTAATCATTTTTTCTCTCAGGTCTTTCACAAAATCTGTTTTTTGACTATCAAACATCTCCTGGATCTGATCACCAAGGTTCTTGCCGACAAGCCCAAGGTGTACTTCAAGGATCTGTCCGATATTCATACGCGAAGGTACTCCCAGCGGGTTAAGGATAAGATCAACAGGCGTACCGTTTTCCTGGTATGGCATATCGATCTCCGGAACAATATTGGAAACGATACCCTTGTTTCCGTGACGTCCGGCCATCTTATCCCCGACTTTGAGCTTACGCTTTGTTGCGATATACACTTTTACAAGTTTTGTCACACCGCTAGGAAGAATATCGTCTTTCTCCAGTACGGAAAGCTTCTCTTCATGCTCGGTTTTCAATCTCTTCTTTTGTTTAAGGAAATAGTTTTTAAGTACTTCATACTCTTTTTGTACTTCAGCAGTATATGACTGTACCACGCCTCTCAATGCGAACCTGTTCACCTCTTTGATGACTTCCTGGTCGATCTTTGTTCCGGATTTATACTCTTTTTCACCGATTGTCACATCTTTCACCAACTCTTGCTCTGAAAGATATTTGGCAATTCTAAGGATCTCTTCTCTGTCGATCATAAGAAGCTGATCATGGTGATCACTGTCGAGTACTGCCTTTTCCTCCTCATAGGCCTGGATTGCACGGGCATCTTTTTCGTATCCTTTTTTAGTGAATACTTTGATATCTACAACCGTACCCTCCATCGACGCAGGACAATAAAGTGATTTATTTACCACATGCCCTGCTTTCTCGCCAAAGATTGCTCTAAGCAGTCTCTCTTCAGGCGTAGGCTTTATCTCACCTTTCGGGCTTACCTTTCCTACCAGGATCATGCCGGGTTTCACGTACGTACCGATCTTAACGATACCCGACTCGTCAAGGTGAAGCAGTTCATCTTCACGGATATTCGGGATGTCTCTTGTGATCTCCTCTGTTCCGTGCTTCAATTCTCTTGCTTCAACCTCTTTTTCATAGGTGTGAACCGAAGTAAATGTATCTTCACGGATCAGTTTTTCGGAGATAATGATCGCATCCTCGTAGTTATATCCGTTCCAAGGCATGAATGCCACACGGATGTTCTTACCGATCGCAAGCTCCCCCTGATCCATATTGGCACCATCGGCAACCACCTGGCCGGCTTTCACTTTATCTCCAAGTTTCACAATGGGTGTCTGTGTAAATGTCGTATTTTGGTTGGTTCTCATATTCTTGTCAAGCGGATAATGGTCAATATATACACCACTCTCGTCTTCACCCATAATATAGATGTTCTTACCATCAACCTTTTCTACGGTACCTGCACGATTCGCCTTGACACACTCCCATGCATCACGACTCACGATCGCTTCCATTCCTGTACCGACAACCGGTGCATCTGTTTTAAGAAGCGGTACTGCCTGACGCTGCATGTTCGACCCCATCAGCGCACGGTTTGCATCATCATGCTCAAGGAAAGGAATAAGCGCTGCAGCAGAACCTGAGATCATCAATGGCGAAATATCGATCAGGTCCACTCTTTTTGCATCGTTCAGCTCAATATTACCATTGAGTCTTGTCTCGATTAGGTCTCCTATGATCTTGCCGTTCTCATCAACCTCTGTTGAAGCCGGAGCGATACACTTATCCTCTTCCTGGGTCGCAGTCACATAAATAATCTCATCTGTGACTTTACTCTCTTTTACTACCTTGTACGGTGCTTCGATAAACCCATGTTCATTTACTTTTGAGTAGGTAGAGAGTGTATTGATCAGACCGATATTCTGGCCTTCCGGCGTCTCGATAGGACAGATACGGCCATAGTGCGTCGGGTGTACATCACGCACTTCAAATCCGGCTCTCTCTTTTACAAGGCCGCCCTCCCCAAGCGCAGAAAGCCTTCTTTTGTGCGTTACTTCAGAAAGCGGGTTTGTCTGGTCCATAAACTGGGAGAGCTGGCCGCCTGAAAAGAATTCCAGGATCGTATTAGTGATCATTTTGGAATTTACCAGGTCATGCGGCATCAACTCATCCAGTGTGCCTGATACCGTTGTCATCTTATCCTTGATCGCTTTTTGCATCTTCACAAGGCCGTTGTGAAGCTCATTACCAAGAAGCTCACCGATTGCACGGATCCTTCTGTTACCAAGGTGATCTCTGTCATCGATATGACCCTGACCGTTTTTCACCTTGATCAGGTACTTCACCGTGTTGATCAGATCTTCTGCCGTCAATACCGTCGTATACTCCGGTGTATCCAGACTAAGCTTATGGTTCATTTTCATACGACCGACTTTTGTAAGGTCATATCTCTCAGGATCAAAAAAGAGCTGCTGCAAAAATGCTTTTGCTGCTTCTGGAGTTACCGGTTCACCCGGTCTCATCACTTTATAGATACGGATTGTAGCGAGTACATTCTCATCTTCGATCTCTTCAGTCTGCTTGAGCAACCTCAAGCTCTCCTGATCAGCGATAAATGCATTGATAATAGAATTATCTGAACCCTCAGCAAGATCATCAATGATAGTCATTTCATCTATTCCCTGCTCGATCATTTTTTTAAGCTTGCCTTCATCAAGCGGAGTTACGACATCATAAAGTACTTCACCACTCTCCTGATCGATCACCGCTGTTGCCAGGTGTCTCTCCATGAGTATATCTAACGGATACTCTATCCACTCGAGTCCCTCTTCCTGAAGCTTCTGTGCTTTTTTCTTGGTGAGTCTCTTGCCCATATTCACCACAACATTTCCATCAGCATCTTTGACATCATATTCGGCTCTGCCCGTAAAGTTTTCCGGATCAAACTTCGTGAGGAACCTGTTGTTTCTGATCACGATCTTTTTAGTCGAGTAGAAGAGTTTAATGATATCTTCTTTTGTATAGTCAAGCGCTCTGAATAGGATCGTGACAGGAATCTTTCTTCTTTTATTGATACGCGCATAGAGGATATTTTTTGCATCATACTCAAAGTATAACCATGAACCGCGATCAGGAATGATCTGAGCAGAGTAAAGCAGTTTGGCTGAAGCGGTTGTTCCCTCTTCTTCTTTGAAGATCACACCCGGAGATCTGTGAAGCTGGTTTACGATCACTCTCTCTACACCATTAACGATAAAAGAAGTCCTGTCTGTCATCAAAGGGATATCACGAACATAAACTGCTTGTTCCTTGATCTCTTTTGGATCAAGCTTTTCCCCTGTTTTCTCGTCTCTGTTCCAGATCGTCAAAGAGATATTCATTTTGAGCGATACCGCATAGGTAAGCCCTCGCTCCATACATTCACGCACCGTATACTTTGGTTTGATGATATCTGAGCTTCTATAGGTCAGTGTCAGTCTGTTTTGCTGGTCATGGATAGGGAAAGATGATTTAAATACCTTCTCTAATGTAGAATTTTTTCTATCCCTTTTCCCCATCATCAAAAAGTCATCATAGCTTTGCTGTTGAAGTTGTAAAAGGTTAGGGATCTCTATCTCTCTAGGAGTTTTAGAAAAGTCAACACGAAGTCTGTTACCAGAATGTAAAGAGTTTAACATGGTTATCCTTCTTTTGAATGGTTTATGGTTTTTGTTTATATCGTTGTTTCTAAAATTTATGTAACTAATAAATTATATTTAGTTAGATACACCAAGAAACTATTAGAGGAGGGTATGAAAATGTCTCATCTCCGAATAGTTTATCACTGTACCTAACGAAGGTTTATTTGTCAAGCCAGGCAGAAGCCTGGCTTTAAGTGAAAGTAATATCGATTACTTAAGCTCACACGCAGCGCCAGCTTCTTCGATTTGCTTTTTAAGATCTTCTGCTTCTTCTTTAGAAACACCCTCTTTAAGTACAGATGGAGTCTCTTCAACAGCAGCTTTAGCCTCTTTAAGACCAAGACCAGTGATCGCTCTTACTACTTTAATAGTGTTGATCTTCTTCGCACCAGCGTCAGTAAGAACAACGTTGAATTCAGTTTGCTCTTCTGCAGCTTCTGCAGCAGCGCCACCACCAGCAGCTACTACAGTTGCTTGTGCGGTTACACCAAACTTCTCTTCGAATTCTTTTACTAGCTCAGAAAGCTCGAGCACTGACATGTTAGAGATAAATTCAATTACATCTTCTTTAGTTGTTGCCATAATATTTTCCTTTTTTATCTATTATGCTGAAATCTTCAATGATTTACTTATAAGAGAGCAGTGACTGCTCTCACCACCCGCTATTAAGCCTCTTCTTCTTTCTTCTTCGCCAATGCATCCATACCGATTGTAAAGTTCTGAACCGGTGCATTCCAAACGTTGAGAAGCATACCAAGAAGCTCGTCTCTTGTAGGAAGTTTTGCCATTGCATTGATTGTATCAAGGCTTGCTACTTTACCTTCGATCAGACCAGTTTTGATAGAGAAGTTCTCTTTGTTGTCCATTGCAGCTTTATCTGCAACTTTACAAGGCAATACTTGTGTTTCACCCCAGATAACAAGGTTAGTATCTGTAAGTTCAAGCTCTTCGCAGCCTGCTTCTTTGATCGCAAGTTGTGCAAGTTTGTTCTTAACAACTTTCACTTTACACTCTTGTTCACGTGCATTGTTTCTTACTGCTTCAAGTGCTTCAACTGTCATACCTTTGTAGTCACAAACTACAACTGCACCAGCTTCCTTGAATTCACCAACCAACTCAGCAACTATCTCTGCTTTTTGTGCTCTAGTTAACATATTTTCTCCTTTCGACCTACAACAGGGTGTGATTGATTCACCCACCACTCTTTTCAGACCGGTTAATTAAGCTTTCGCCCCTATTGTCTTTGACCTAAATTTGAGAATACTATTCTCAACCAAACGCTAATTTAGCGCTTTATTGAAGATAGTGAAAAGATCAGCCTGAGCTGATCTTGAAAATATCCGGATTATTTGATCTCCATTACTTCTGCTGTATCCAGTGTCACCGAAGGACTCATAGTCAGTGATACTGCCGCATTTGTAATATATCTGCCTTTTGCAGATGCCGGCTTAGCCTTATTTACTGTCTCTAAAAGTGTTACAAAGTTCTCTTTGATTTTCTCGGCACCAAAACTGACTTTACCGATACCGGCATGGATATTACCTTTTTTATCAACTCTGAAGTTTACCTTACCGGCTTTAGCTTCAGTGACTGCTTTTGTTACATCCATCGTTACTGTTCCGGTTTTTGGGTTCGGCATCAAACCTTTAGGCCCCAGCACTCTGGCTACCTTACCAAGTACACCCATCATATCAGGGGTAGAGATCACTGTGTCAAAGTTGATGTTTCCTGCCTGGATCTCTGCGATAAGATCATCACTCCCTACGATATCCGCACCGGCTGCTTTTGCTTCATCTGCTTTCGCATCTTTTGCAAATACTGCAACTCTGACTGTTTTTCCGGTACCGTGAGGAAGAACAACTGAACCCCTTACCATCTGGTCTGCATGTCTCGGATCAACATTCAAATTAAGTGCTACCTCTACAGTCTCGTCAAAGTTAGCCGATTTCAGCTCCGGCAGTGTAGCCATCGCTTCGTCAACACCGTATACCTTTGTCGCATCTGCTTTTTTAAGCAGTGCTTCTCTTTTTTTCGTCATTTTCTTTGCCATTATCTTCTCCGCTTTTGTGCTCCCACATTGATAGAATGTGGTAATGATTCTTCTGTAACTGTATTAGTCTGCGATCTCTACACCCATACTTCTGCATGTACCGGCGATGATTCTAGCTGCCATCTCTCTGTCGCTTGTATTAAGGTCAGCTATCTTCTGGTCGATGATCTCATCAAGTTTTGCCTGAGTGATCGTACCTACTTTAGTAGTGATCGGGTTATCTGTACCTTTTTTGATACCGGCAGCTTTCATGATAAGTTCTGAAGCAGGCGGCTGCTTCAGATCGAATGTAAAACTCTTGTCATTATATACAGTGACAACTACAGGCACTTTGAACCCCATCATCTCTTTTGAAGCTTCGTTAAATGCTTTACAAAACTCCATAATATTAATACCACGTTGACCAAGAGCAGGTCCAACTGGCGGTGACGGGTTTGCCTGACCGGCTGCGATCATCATCTTAAACTTTTCAGCTATCTTTTTTGCCATCTATTTGTCCTTCTTTTTTGATTTCTTCTTGAAGACAAGCAAGCTCATCATCAATTCATCTCACTAAAGCTTCAACTGAAGCCTCAGAAAGATAAATTGCTTTAAGCCTTTTACTTCTCTTCTGATAGAAAAGCGTTAAATAATCTTTTCTACTTGTGTGTACAGTATCTCTACCGGTGTATTTCTACCAAAAATAGAAACATTCAGTTTTAACTTACCGTGATCAAGATCATACTCTTCAACCATACCGGTGAAGTTTGCAAAAGATCCGTCGATGATACGCACCATTTCACCCTTTTCAAAGTCGATCTTAGGTTTAGGAGCCGCTTTTTTCTCCATCTTCTCCAAGATGTTTTTGATATCTGCCTCAGACAGGGCGGTAGGTGTTTTTTGTTCACCGATAAATCTAGATACACGAGGCAAAGATTGAATCTTATGCCAAAGGCCGGTATCTAGATTTATATGTGCAAATACATATCCTGAATAGAGTGTTCTTTCGGTGATCTTTTTCTCGCCATTTTTAACTTCGATTACCTCTTCAGTCGGAACAACAATTCTTTCAATCTTATCTTCGATCCCATGATCAATAGCCAATTGTTCGATCGCTCTTTTTACAGATTGCTCGCTTCCGGCGTAAGTCTGTATTGCATACCATTGAAAAGCCATCTTCTATCCTATAATACTGATGAAACGATGGATGACATGAACAGGTCAACCAATGCTAAAAATATTGAAATAACAGTTACTACCAGAATAACTGCAATAAATGCTTGTCTTACTTGTATTTTTGTTGGAAATATTACTTTATGTATCTCTGCTTTCGCATGTGCAATAAAAGTTGAAAGTTTTCCCATTTCATATACCTTTTTTAGTGGCAGGCCAAGAGGGACTCGAACCCCCAACACTCGGTTTTGGAGACCGATGCTCTACCATTGGAGCTATTGGCCTAGCTGGAATAAAAAGAGGCAAAGCTGTTAGAGCTTCATCTCTTTGTGAACAGTGTGTGTTTTACACCACTTGCAATACTTTTTAAGTGCAAGCTTCTCTGTTGTGTTTTTTTTGTTCTTTGTTGTGTGATAGTTACGTCTCGTACACTTCTCACAGCCCAGGTGAACAGTTTCTCTCATCATATTCTCCTATGATGTATGCAAGGGAGCGGCCCCTGCAGACATTAACATAATGCTTTCAAAGCAAAGCTTCTCAAGCTACGCTAACACTGGGTTCTCCGATTCGATATAATGTCTCGCTTAGACTGCATTTTAGATGCTTGTCTTCGACGGAGAGCCCACGCACTAGTGCTTTTTTACTACTCGATAATTTTACTTACAACACCGGCACCAACTGTTCTACCACCCTCACGGATCGCGAACTTCGTACCTTGCTCAAGTGCTACCGGAGCGATAAGCTCAACGTTGATCTTAACATTGTCTCCTGGCATAACCATCTCAGTACCTTCCTGAAGCTTGATTGAGCCAGTAACATCAGTAGTACGTACATAGAACTGCGGTCTGTAGTTGTCAAAGAATGGCGTATGTCTACCGCCTTCCTCTTTGGTAAGTACATAAACCTCAGCTTCAAACTTACTGTGCGGTGTGATTGAACCTGGCTTACAAAGAACCATACCTCTTTGTACTTCGTTCCTGTCGATACCTCTGATAAGAACACCACAGTTATCACCAGCCTGACCGCAATCCATCTCTTTACGGAACATTTCAACACCGGTAACCGTTGTTTTCATCGTATCCTTGATACCTACGATCTCAATATCGTCACCAACACATACTTGGCCTCTGTCAACTTTACCGGTTACAACCGTACCACGACCCTGGATCGTAAAGATGTCTTCCATTGGCATCAAGAAGTCTTTATCAGTCTCTCTTTTCGGTTCCGGGATGTATGCATCTACTTCAGCCATCAGTTGGTAGATCTTCTCAGACCATGGCCCTGGAGTACCAGTCTTAGCTTCTTCAAGCGCCTGGAATGCAGAACCGGCGACGATCGGCGTATCATCACCCGGGAAGTCATACTCAGAAAGAAGTTCTCTTACTTCCATCTCAACGAGTTCAAGCATCTCTTCTTTATCTTCCTCATCAAGCTGATCTTCTTTATTCAAGAATACAACGATGTACGGAACACCTACCTGCTTAGAAAGAAGAATGTGCTCTCTGGTTTGTGCCATTGGCCCGTCAGTCGCAGCAATAACAAGGATTGCACCGTCCATCTGTGCAGCACCGGTAATCATATTCTTAACGTAGTCAGCGTGACCCGGACAGTCAACGTGAGCGTAGTGTCTGGTATCAGTTTCGTACTCTACGTGAGAAGTAGCGATCGTGATCCCTCTTTCTCTCTCTTC
>JBEWPY010000032.1:0-17218 GCA_047689495.1 Candidatus Sulfurovum profundilacunae
GTATGTAAAGTTGTAAAAGGGATAAATGAAGAGTAAATATTCAACGTCTGACCCCCTAAATAAGGTGTAGTTGCATTGTTTTGGATATAATCCTATCATGAAACAAAAAGAGATATTTTTATGTGCGATCAACAACATCCTTTCGGGAATATGTAAAGAGGACTGCAAGTTCTGTACACAGAGCGTAAGGTATCACGCTGACATTGAACGCTATACCTATAAAGCGATCCCGGACATTGTAAAAGAAGCAAAACAGGCAAAAGCACACGGTGCGCTGGGTTACTGCCTTGTAACCGCGGGCAAAGGGCTCGATGACAAAAAAGTCGATTTTGTGGCACGTGCGGCACAGGCTGCTAAAAAAGAGGTAGAAGGGCTCAACCTTATCGCCTGCAACGGTACGGCGACGATAGAACAGCTGAAATACCTTAAAGAGCATGGACTCGACAGCTATAACCACAACCTCGAAACTTCAAAGCGCTACTATCCGCAAATATGCCAGACACACGGATGGGAAGAACGATACACCACCTGTGAAAATGTAAAATCAGCTGGCCTGACTCTTTGCAGCGGCGGCATTTTCGGGATGGGCGAAACACCCGAAGACAGAGACGACCTGCTGGAGGCGATCATGTCGCTTCGCCCCGAATCCGTACCGCTCAACTTCTTCCACCCCAACCCGGCCTTGCCGATAAAAGCACGCAATATTGAGAAAAATGAGGCGGTAAACATCATCCGGAAAGCCCGCCGTCTCCTGGGTCAGCAGGGGCTGCTTATGGTGGCAGGGGGGAGAGAACTTCTGTTTGGAGGGGACGAGTCTGAAATGTTCGAAGCCGGAGCAAACTCGATCGTGATAGGCAACTACCTGACTACCGAAGGAAGTGCGCCGACGAAAGACCATGATATGCTGCAGACATTGGGCTATAAAATCGCCACCAGTTGCGAATACCCCGAATAAAAGCGGGTCACCCATGGATGAGAATATTCTACTGATCCTCACGCTTTCACTGCTGATCTGGGGAAGTCCGTTTGTCGCCAAGATCCTTCGAGTTCCTACGCCACCCGTAGAGATCATCCTGGGATCTGTCTTTGCCTACATCGGATTTATCGTGCCCAACGGCTACTTTACACTGATCGCAGAGGTGGGGTTTCTTTATCTGATGTTCCTGGCAGGGATGGAAGTCAATCTCAAGCAGATCACCGGCAGCTCCCGAACAGTGATACGGAAATCCATAACCTTTTTACTTCTAATGGTCTTTTTTTCTACGCTCAGCGGGTATATCCTGAACCTTGATGTGATCATCATTATCTCTATGCCGCTCATCTCGATCGGACTGCTCGCTTCACTCTCCAAAACATACGGAAAAGAGGAGCCGTGGCTCCATCTGGCATTTATCGCAGGGGTACTCGGGGAGATCGCCAGTATTGCCCTGCTTACGATTTTTGATGCGGCCAGCAAGGCAGGTCTTACCACCGTTCTCTTTGAACATCTGGGACTGTTGGTCTTCTTTATGTTCGTTATCTATCTGCTCTACCGTCTCCTTCACCTCCTCTTCTGGTGGTTCCCGGAGTTCAAGAGTACCCTGGTACCGAAATTTGACACCTCGGACCAGGATATCCGCCTCTCCATGGCGCTCTTTTTTATCCTTATCAGCGTGATGCTGGCCCTGGATCTGGAACTGGCACTCGGTGCCTTTATTGCCGGTGTCGCAATTTCGGCATTCTTTCACCACGAAAAAGAACTTGAAAAGAAGATGTCGAGTCTTGGATTCGGATTTTTAGTACCGCTCTTCTTCATTCATGTGGGAGCCTCTCTGGATCTTACTTCGCTGGCCGTACCGGGAGTAGTGACAGGGGCGCTTCTGATCACACTTTTGATGATCGCTGCGCGGATACTTGCTGCTGTCTCGCTCAGAACATTAAGCGGCAGTAAAAATGCCCTGCTGGTAGCACTCTCTCTTTCGATGCCGCTCACTCTTCTTATCGCTGTTGCAACCATTGGCCATGAATCCGGCCTTTTGGATGAACTGCAATACTATCAACTGGTCCTGGCAAGTATCTTTGAAATATTGATATCAATGGTTATGATCAAATTATTGGTGTCTAAAAAAACAGGCGAGGAGGATGGGGCAGCATAGCGTGTCAGGGGAGTAAGTGAAGGAACTGGCTACTCTCCTTCCACCTCTTTCAGTGCTTCCAGGTAAAGCCTCTCTGTCTCCTCTTTTGAACGCTCTTTCCCCGTACCGGGGAAAGGGTCGGATACCTTTTTTTCTTCTGTCAAAGACGGCAGTTTTTCTTCTTTCTGCGTCACTGCAGGTTCTATTTTTGTTCTCTTTTTCGCATGCGCCTGCTGTTGTTCGGTATGCTGTTTTTCCGGGATTTTTGCTTCATACTTCTCTGGGCTTCTTTGCTTCGTTTCCAGCGTTGCTGCCTGGTTTTCTTCAGCTTGTGCCTGTACATCCTTGATTATTATCTCCGGGATATCCGCATCGGAAACGTTTTCATCTTTTTTTCCCTCCATCAGCACCGCATCATTGCCTGAAGTAATCTGCATCGCATTTTGATCCGCATTTATCACTGTCCCGTTTTTTTCAGGCTCCGAAACAGCGATGCTTTGTGGGAATGGGGCTTGAAACACTTTTTCCCCGGACCCGGTACTCTCTTCTATCCTCTTTTCGGGTGTTGGCGGGGTTTCCTCTGTTGCGATCCTGATCGTATCAGGATCACCCTTTTGAACATCAGCCTTTTCCCTTATCTCTTCTTCAGCGGATACTTTTTCCAACTCTGAAAGCAATGTTTTTTGCGCTTCGTCGATACTTTTGAGATTTTGTCTTAGATCAAAAGGATTTTCTGATGCTTCTGCCCCTGTCAGGAGTACAATCAAACCCGTTAAAAGATAGCGTTTCATCATCTCTTCCTGCTCCTTTTTATCTGTCTGCAGGCTCCAGCTGCTTAAGCTCAAAATACTCTTTTTGGAGTTGTTTGTTTTTTGCTTTGAGTCTCGTTTCCTCTTGTCTCAAAAAAAGTTTTTTTTCTTTCAGGTGGTTTAAAACCGTTAATGAGTTTTCACCATAAATCAAAATACCCAGATAGATACCAAAAAGCAGAATGCCGAGCAGGCTTACCAGAAGAGTTTTGACGGAAAGACCGACGATCTCTTCTACTTTTTTTCTGCCTGCCATAGTATTATCTGGCGAACGGTTCGGCACCCAGATATTCAAACTGCCCAAGTTCCGCTTCGATCTCAAGAAGTCTGTTATATTTCGCGATTCTGTCACTTCTGGCAGTTGAACCCGTTTTGATCTGGCCAGTATTCAGCGCTACGGCGAAGTCGGCAATGAAGGTATCTTCACTCTCTCCCGAACGGTGGCTCATCACGCAGTTATATCCGCTTCTCTGAGCCAGTCTGATCGTCTGCATAGTCTCCGATACCGAACCGATCTGGTTCGGCTTTATCAAAATAGCGTTTCCGACACCTTTTTCGATACCCTCGGCAAGGATAGCTGCATTGGTGACAAAAAGATCATCCCCGACAAGCTGTACTTTTCCGCCAAGTACCTCCGTCAGCTCTTTCCATCCTTCCCAGTCGTCTTCGCTCAGCCCATCTTCGATCGATACGATCGGATACTTCGCGCACATATCCGCATAATAGGCAACCATCTCGGCACTTGTAAGTTCTCTGTTTTCCGATTTGAGCACATATCTGCCTGCATCGTTGATCAGTTCGGATGCTGCTACATCAAGGGCGATAGCGATCTGCTCACCGGGCTTGTACCCTGCCTTTTCGATCGCCTGCATGATCACCTGAATAGGCTCTTCATTGCTCTTGAGATTTGGAGCAAACCCGCCCTCGTCACCGACAGCCGTACTCTCGCCCATGCCGTCGATGATCTTTTTAAGGTTATGGTAGACTTCCGCAGCGGCTCTGAGTCCTTCGGAGAATCTGTCAAATCCGACCGGCATTACCATATACTCCTGGAAATCCACTGAGTTGTTGGCATGTTCGCCGCCGTTAATGATATTGAGCATCGGCACCGGCATTGTTACTGCATTGGCACCTCCGAGATACCTGTAAAGCGGCATCTTCAAACTTGCTGCTGCTGCTCTGGCTACCGCCATAGAGACACCCAGTACCGCATTTGCACCAAGGTTTCCGTAGTTGTCTGTACCGTCAAGCTCTTTCATTGCTATATCAACTTCAGCCTGATTGTACGGGCTCATGCCGACAAGCGCTTCATAGATAGGACCGTTGACATTGTCGCACGCTGTCTGCACACCTTTACCCATGTATCTGTCGCCGTCGTCACGAAGTTCAAGCGCTTCACGTTTACCCGTACTCGCACCGCTGGGTACAATCGCACTTGCCACACTTCCATCACTCAGGCTTACTTTTGCTCTTACGGTAGGATTTCCCCTACTATCCATTACCTCATCAGCTACGATATCATCGATAAAAACCATCTTATTCCTTTATGTATACAATCTACGATTTTCAGTGCCGATATTTTATCTAAATTTTGCTGATAAGGTGTCTAGGGACAAGGAGGTATGACCAAAGAAAAAAACAAGCAGAAAAAAGCCGTAAGCAGGAGTTAATCCTCCTGCATCTCACTCTCATCAACCGTCAGGTTTTCGCCAAAACCAAGTGCCTCTTTGACTTTGGTTTCGATCTCTGCACGCAATTCAGGGTTTTCTTTCAATGCCTGTTTGGCATTCTCTTTCCCTTGTCCGAGTTTCTCGGCTCCATAGCTGAACCAGGCACCTGCTTTATCTACGATATCCATCTTGATACCATAGTCGATCAGTTCACCTATCGCCGAGATACCTTCACCGAACATGATATCAAACTCTGCCTGTCTGAATGGAGGTGCTACCTTGTTTTTAACGACTTTGGCTTTCACTCTGTTTCCGATCTGCGACTCTCCCTGCTTGAGTGTCGCGATACGTCTCACATCAATACGTACCGAACAGTAGAACTTCAGTGCATTGCCTCCTGTCGTTGTCTCCGGACTTCCATACCCCATCGTACCGATCTTCATACGGATCTGGTTGATAAAGATCACCGTGGTATCGGTCTTATGCAGAATCGCGGTCAGCTTACGAAGCGCCTGGGACATCAAACGCGCCTGAAGCCCTACATGCTGGTCACCCATTTCGCCCTCGATCTCCGTCTTCGGTGTCAGGGCGGCAACCGAGTCTACCACGATCAGGTCCACGGCACCGGAACGTGCCAATGTTTCCAATACATCCAATGCCTGTTCGCCGAAATCAGGCTGGGAAACTAAAAGGTTCTCCGTATCAACCCCAAGGTTTTTTGCATAGATCACATCAAGGGCATGCTCCGCATCGATAAAAGCACACACCTTTCCGTCAGCCTGTCCCGAAGCGATCGCCTGCAGCGACAGTGTCGTTTTCCCTGAAGATTCAGGCCCATAGATCTCTACGATCCTGCCCACCGGAATACCGCCGATCCCCAGCGCCATATCCAGCCCCAGAGACCCTGTGCTGATCGCCTCGATAGGCTCGACTTCCCTGTCGCCAAGCCTCATCAGGGTACCTTTGCCAAACGTCTTATCAATCTGCTTGATCGCCATATCCAGTGCTTTTTGCTTGTTCGCATCCATTGCCATAGTCATGATCCTTACCTTTATCTGTTGAAATTCTAGCACTATTTTAATAGAAGAATCCTACGGTAGAAAAAAATATGTCATATTGTCATACTTTTTTATCCATCACTTTTTTAGCCCCTTATGATAAAATTACACAGCAATAAAATACAAAGCGAGTATTTCACCTATGAAACCTATCCAATTAGCCCACTCTCCCGATGCCGATGATATCTTTATGTACTATGCGATCAAGTTCGGCTGGGTAGACACCCGGGACTATATGTTTGAAAATATTGGACTGGATATCGAAACACTCAATGAAGAGGCTATAAAAGGGACCTATGACGTAAGCGCCATCAGCTTCGGTATGTACCCGTTGATCAAGAATGAATATGCCCTGCTCCGTACAGCAGTAAGTTTTGGAGAGGGTTACGGCCCGAAGCTGATACGACGCAAAGAGAAACAACTCAAGCGCAATTTCAAAGTCGCCCTTTCGGGAAAATATACTACCAACGCCATGCTCTTTCGTATCTATTATCCTGAAGCACGCCCGGTCTATATGGACTTTCTTGAAATCGAGGAGGCTGTAGTAAAGGGCGATGTTGATGCAGGTGTGCTGATCCACGAATCGATCCTTGACTTTCATGAAAGTCTTGAAGTGGAAAAAGAGTTATGGGATATATGGGAAGAGCTGGCAGGCAAAGGCTTGCCGCTGCCGCTTGGCGGTATGGTCATACGAAGAAGCCTGCCGCTCAACCGTGCGATAGAGATCGAAAATATCCTGATAGAAGGGGTCAAAGTCGCCAATGCACGCAAGGAAGAGCTCTGCGCCAGACTGGAAGCGGACAATTTGGTCAGAATATCCGACGAGATGCTGGAAAAGTATCTCGCTATGTATGCCTCAGATGACTCTGTCGAGCTAAGCAGTCTACAGCTTCAGGCATTGGACAGACTCTATGAGATAGGATTTAAACACGGATTGTGGGACACTCCTGTCAAAACAGAAGAGTACCTTATCCCAAGAGAATACAGTGAGCTCCGCTCAAATTAATAGATAGCAGGGAGCAGATAGGAGATGACCCAAAAACAGATTATCAAAAGAAGTGTTGCAAAGCAACACATACCAAACCTGCTACCTGCTACCTGCTACCTGCTACCTTTTAAAGAACAAGGAGAATTCCTTGTTCTTTAAAACCATCGATTTCTCCAAATACTCCAGCATCAAAGTAGGACAGCCGACAGAGGTGCTTATGATCGAGAAGGGAGATGAGATTCCCCGTGACCGATACCTTGTCGGAGGCGCCAACAACCTGCTTGTCTCTCCTGAACCGCCGCCGCTCATGATGCTGAGCAAAGATTTTGCAGCCATTGCGCAAAAAAACGGAATGCTCGTCATCGGCGCCGCTGTACCGACTGGACGTATCGTCTCTTATGCTAAAAAACATGATATCGCAGGATTTGAATTCTGCTCCAAACTGCCGGGAACTCTGGGCGGTATGCTGGCGATGAATGCCGGGGTTAAAGCGTATGAGATATTTGACATTCTGCATTCAGTGAAGATAGATGACACGTGGATATTGGCAAAAGATATTGATCATGGTTACCGCTATGCAAAACTCAACGGGATTGCGACTGAAGCAAGGTTTGAGATCAAAAAAGGGTTTGACCGGGCCCTTTTGGAGGATCTCCTCTCGCTACGCTCCAATCAGCCTTCTGCTCCAAGTGCTGGTTCGGTTTTTAAAAATCCAAAAGGTGATTATGCCGGCAGGCTGATCGAAGCAGTAGGGCTGAAAGGTGTCCAAAAGGGAGGAATGCAGTGGAGTACTGTCCATGCGAACTTCCTTGTCAACCTGGGGCAAGGCACCTTTGAGGATAGCAGGTACCTTATCGATCTGGCAAAACAGAAGGTCAAACAGAGATTTGATATTGGACTAGAAGAGGAGATAAAAACTCTCTAGTTTTTCGAACAACGCACACAACGGATATAGTTTACGTTATTTGGTTTACGCTCATATCGATAGGCATCCGCAGGATAAATCACAAAATACCTGCCCAGCCTTGTCGGTGTTGATGTCCAAAAGTCTGTATCCCTGGCATTTACAAAGACTTGTCCCTCTTTTCTATGAACAGCCTGCAACTCATCAGAAGTTGGAAGTCTCCAGTCTGAATAGCCGGCATAGATCAGAGTGTTGCAATACTTTCTGGCATGGTTTTGTGTACCGGCCTTCCCCAGAGAATGCTTATTTTTATACGCACCATCTTCTCCATCTGTATATACTGCATCCTGCCACATCAGGTCCGTATCCGAATCTTTATAAACAGTATTGTTTTTGCAATCTTTCTTCGGAATTTTAACAACTTCCGCTTTTTGCGGGGCTGTGTTGGCACCGGCTACAAGAAGTTACCGCAGAAAGCGACATCATGGCAAACATGAACACTTTTTTCATTTTTTCTCCTTCTCTATCCAATATTATTCAATATGATATACTATCATTTCTCAAAATAAGCTAAAATTTGCTCATTATGAGTGAATCGTGATAGGAACACCGTTTTTCACTGATGCCCACAGAATATCCATTGCCCTGTTTGTTACAGCCATACACCCTTCTGTCCAGTCATTGGCAAGCGTATAGGCATCCCCTCTGCCGTCTGCATTCCATTTAGGCTGACCGTGTATCGTGATATACCCTCCCGGGCCGACTCCTTTTTTTCTTGCTTCTGCGATATCCTGGCTATTTGGATAAGAGATCATCAGTGACTTGTAAAGCCTGTTGTCACACTTTTTTCTTACGATTTTGTAACTTCCTATAGGCGTGCGGTAATCCCCCATCTGTATCTTATCGCCTTTGGTACCGTTTTTTCCCAAAGAGATACGAAACTCTTCGACAACTTTCCCCTTCCGGTAAAGATACATTCTATGTTTCTTTTTATAAACGACTATCTTGTCGGCCAACTGGGAACGATCCAGCTCTGCGCCTGCGGAAAGTGCCGAGATACACTCTTTTGTCGGATAGGGAGTCTTGTCTGCTTTTCCGTATGCAACAGGCTGGTTGCTACATCCGCTCATCCATATCAAAGAAACCGCTGCTGCAAGTGTTAACCTCATTTTCATATTTACCCCCAATCTTCGTTTTTAAATTTTGATTTGTGTTTCTCTTTTTTATAAGATGTTCCATTCTTCATTTTCTGTAAACGGTTCAACTGACTCATCTCCGCCACTTTCATATCCGATAATGCACCCTCGTCAAATGCATCATTGCAACAAATCTGTCGGTATAGTCTACCAATATACTCCTTAAGCTGCCGGTGATACTCGGCATCCAGCTGTACCTCTTCTTTTTCATCCAGTTTCTGCTTGAGTGTTTTAAATTTTTTGGAAAACATCTCTGCATTCACGTTTTCATCCCGGAACATCTTAAAAAGGTTTTTTACAACCTTTTCAAGCTCGGCAATATACTTCTGACGATTATACTTGTCTATCTGTTTCTGGGTATATCTTGCCATAAACCTACCTTATTGTCACAGGCACGCCTTCGCGTACCGCATACCAGAGTCTCTCCATAACATCATTGGTTACGGCTACACATCCGCGTGTCCAATTCTGTGAAAGCGTATATGCATTCTGTTCCCCGTTGGCATTCCATTTGGGCTGTGCATGTATCGTGATATCACCGCCCGGCTTTACACCGTTTTTTTGTGCACGCGCAATATCTTCGGGACGGGGATAAGAGATACATAAAGAGCGATAGTATTTTTGCGAACATAGTTTCCGATGTATAAAAAACTCTCCCTCCGGTGTACGATAATCCCCCTGCTGCTGTTTCTGGCCCATGGGGTTTTTCCCGAGAGAGACGGGAATCATTCCCTGCACTTTGCCTTCTCTGTAGAGATACATCTTTCTTTGACGCTTCACTACGACGATACGGTCTATAGACTTTTCTTCCTGATAGTCATTGGCATCCAGAAGCTCTTCTCTGCACTCTTCAATATTATAATAGTCTTTCGGCGCTTCCGGCCCGTCACAGCCTGTCAAAAAAAAGAACAGCAGCGAACCATAAAGACTATAAGATAAAAAAGGTTTCATATAAACGTATCCTTTAAGTAACGATATTTTAATACAAAAAAATTAACAAATAAATAATATAACAAAGGGGTGTAAAAGAGAGGTTCAGAGGGATAGACAGCCCTCCAAAGAGAGTTGTCTGTAAAAAGTTACAATGCTGCTTTCGCCGCTTCAAGAGCCTCTTCATAGTTTGGCTCTTCCGTGATTTCCGGGACAACCTGCTTGTAAGCTACTTTGCCGTCTTTACCGACTACAAAGATCACTCTCGCAAGTACACCCGCGAGCGGGCCATCTGCAAGCAGTACGCCGTAAGCATTTCCGAAGTCTTTGTTTCTGAAATCTGAACATACTTTGATATTCTCGATTCCGGCTGCGCCGCACCATCTTGCTGCTGCGAACGGAAGGTCCATAGATACCGTCATTACCTCTACATCTTCAAGGCTGGTTGCTTCAGCGTTGAATCTTCTCGTTTCAGCATCACATACACCTGTGTCAAGTGACGGTACTGCTACTACAAGTTGCACTTTACCCTCTCCGCCTACAGTTTCATCCTGAAGCATCGGGTTACA
Organism: Candidatus Sulfurovum profundilacunae; assembly: GCA_047689495.1. Taxonomy (GTDB): domain Bacteria; phylum Campylobacterota; class Campylobacteria; order Campylobacterales; family Sulfurovaceae; genus Sulfurovum; species Sulfurovum profundilacunae. The sequence continues at coordinate 10,239 of JBEWPY010000032.1, forward strand.
GTTGGTTACCGTTACTACCGGTGCCGTATCCCCTACATTTACTTCTGTGCCTGCCAAATTACATACGATGTCATTTTTAAATGTTACTGTTGCCATTTTTAATTTCCTTTAAAATTGATTTAGATCAAGTATTATGACTCAATTCGGATAAAAGAAGTCTTAATTAAAATAAATTTTTTATTTTTTTATTCCAATCTCTTCTTTCATGTGTACCAATACTCTCTCAAACGCTGCATCAATGTCACTTTTGTAGTCACTTTGAACCTTATAGTAGCATGTAAAGCCTTTTAAAATCTCTATACGTACATAGCCGTCAAAGTCACTTCCCGTACTTTTGACAACAGGATTGTTGCAGGTCGTTGTCTTGTATTTTGTAAGCTTCAGGTAGTACGGACAGCCCGGATCTTCCTTCAATCCAAGCGTATCTTCCAAAAGCTTTTTATCAGCAGGAGAAACAAGAGGGTAGCGCAGGCAGGTGAGATCAGGAGCCTTCTCTTCGCCGCAAAAACTTGAATAGACAGGGAAACGCTCCTGGCAGCCTGTTGTTGCCAAAAGTAGCAGTATTGACAGAAAAAACAGTTTATAGGTTTGCAATACCTTTGACCCATCGCTCCATCGCATCATTGGCCTCCTGGTTCGGTGCTTCAAGAAAGCTGATCACAAAACTCTCCCCCATATCCGCTACGCCTATAGAACGCGGCCTTACCGCCAACACTTCAGGTTTTGGCAATACCTTGCCGAAACAGCAGATAAGATTTTTTGCATCTTTGATCTCTTCAGCGATCTTTCCGACTTCAAGAGCCGAAGTATGTGCATAGTGGTCAAACTCGCCGATATAAGCCGCTACCGGATGTGCCTCTATCTGTGCTTTGAGATAAGCCAGTACCTCATCTACGTTCTGATAAGCTGTCTCGCTCTTGTCTATTTGCAATGTATAGACGGGGTATTTTTCCATAACCGTGATCTGTTTCATTCAATTCCTTTTTTTGTAATGTTGTTAAGTGCAGAAAATAAACGGATTAATCTTCTCGCACCTTCGCTCCGACCATTCCGGTTTCTTCCAAGGTTCTTGCCTTCGCGGGTCGCTTCGCTCCACCGCTCCGGTTTCGCAGCTATAATCGACACGCAGGTGTCGATTATTTACGTGTCTCCCAGCCTCCATGGCTTCGCTCCGCTCCGACCATTCCGGTTTCGGCACTACAAACGACAAACTGTTGTCGTTTGCTTTACGTGTCTCACATCCCGGGGATTCTGGGGATTTTTCCGAGTTTTGATTGTTTGCAGTACCATCCCCATCCTTTTTTCATCCAGTGGCCGACAATCGGCATAGGGATCATTTTTGCGCTTTTATCGCTTCTGTAGACAAATGCGGCACCATTACCCGTATCCATGACACAAAGGATATTAAGATGGTCGATATAGCTTTTTTTAGAACGAATCCCTTGTGCATGCTGGAAAATATTGTATGCGGTATTTCTTGCCATGACCTCAGCGACATGTCCCTGTTTTGCCCTCCATTCGGGCCCCATAAGGTTTGCTGAATCTCCGATCGCATAGATGCCCTCAAATCCCTCTACTTCATTAAACTCGTTGGTAAGGACAAAACCTGCCTCGCTCAAAGGAAGATCCGAAGCCTCAATGACAGGATGTCCTTTACCCGCCGAGATGAACATCGTAAGGTCAGACTCCAGTTTTGTGCCGTCTTCGAACTGTATTCCATCACTTTCAAACACAGTGATCTTTGAACCGATTTTTTTATCAATATTGGTCATTTTGAACATCTTGTCCATCATATCCAGTGCTTTCGGCCCCATCTTCTGACCCGGTTTTTCCATCGGCGCGAAGAACGTCAGCTCGAAGTTGTCGCGTATCCCTTTGCGCTTCAAATAGGTATCGACATTGAAAAGTACTTCAAATGCGGGACCGCCGCGTACGGCAGAACTATCGCTCGGATTGCCGCCAAAGCCCATCGCTATCTTTCCTTCTCCTTTCGCAACCAGTGCATCCAGTTTTTCATAGAGTGCCGTAGCCTCTTCGGGGGCACCGCAGATAGACAAAGAGTGCTCGGACATACCGGGTATCCCGATCTTGGCCTGGCCGATCGCCACTACGATATAGTCATAACCTTCCATTACGCGACCGCTTTGGAGCGTTGCTTTTTTCTCTCCCGTTTCTATTTTGGCAACAGGGTCCACGATCAGCTTAAACCCATGTGCTATCGCCAGTTTGTCGAGAGGCACGGAGACATCCTCCCTGCTTACATCACCGGTGGGTATCCATATCGATGTCGGGTAGATATAAAAATAATCCCTGTCGCTTACCAGCGTGACATCCAATTCGTTTTCCCGAAGAAAGATTGCTGCTTCTACACCTGCAAATCCTCCTCCCAGCACCAAAACTCTCTTTTGACTTGACATATTTAATTTTCTCCTTTTTCTGTTATTTTAAAACCCGCACCCTGATTCTCTATTTATTTAGCGCCTCGAGCCTGGGATACGTAAAGATCAAATCCCTTTCGATCACGATTTTCTCTTTTTCATCAATGGCAAAAGCCTTGATCTTCACAGGGATAGAGACATCTTTATCGTGACTCTGAGCCAATTGTTCTTCTGTCTGAAGGATCACAACCTCTTTTGATTTGAAGCCCGGGCCTATCTTGATCGGGTTTTTGGGGCGGATGATTTTGATCTTGTCATTATTCATGATCTCAAAAGTATACGTATGCGCTTTGCTGTCAGTATTTTGGAACAGGAAGAGGTAGTCATTTTGTACCACACCACCCGGAAGCGTCTTATAAAGCCTCGTACTCTTATTGACATTAAGAAGCATATGCTCTTTCTTGCTTCCCATCATGAAAAGCGCCACAAGCACGATAGCAAGTATCGTAAAGTAGGCGATCACCTTTCCTCTGAAATAGTTTGTTTTTCCTTCATGTTTTGCAGCCTCTTTCTCACTGGACCATCTTACAAGCGATGACCTGTTGAACGCAGCCATTACCTCGGTACAGGCATCGACACACTCCAGACAGTTGATACACTCAAGCTGAAGCCCTTTACGGATATCGATATGTGTCGGACAGACCGTTACACAGCTTTCACAGGTTGTACACTCTGCTCCCGGTTCTACCGTAAGCAGATCTTTCTGTTTATCGTACGCTTTGTGACGGTCATAACCATGCCCGTGATAGATCTCTCCACCACGTTTGTAATCATAGACCGCCATGATCGTATCGTCATCATAAAGTACCGACTGTACCCGGCTGTAGGGACAGATATAGATACAGAAATCCTCTTTGATGAAGATCACATCGACGATCAGGAAAGCTGCCAGGCCGAGCACAAACCCCAGGAGTATCTTGTGCTCCATAGGGTCGGCCATATAGGCGAAAAACTCCTCAGGCGGGACAAAATACCACATGAAGTTCGCAGCAGCTATCAGGGAGAGCAGAGACCATAAAAGTACAGCAACCACCTTTTTTGCCTGATTCTCAGCTTTGCTCATATCAGGTTCTTTCTGCTTGTTTTTAATACGTTTACGGAGCCCCAAAAGCTTCGTTTCGATCAAATCCCTGTAGATCACTCTGAATATTGTCTGCGGACACGCCCATCCGCACCATGCCCTACCGCCGACTGCCGTAACGGCAAAGATTCCCAAAAAAAGCAGCATCAGCAGGAACGGCATCAGGTAGAGTTCCTGCATATCAAATACGACCCCCGCAAGGTGCAGCTTTTTGTGGTCAAAACTAAGCAGGAAAAGGTGATTGCCGTTGATTGTAATCCACGGTATACTGATCCCGATGACTGTTCCTGCCAAATACGCCCAGTAGCGTTTTACACCATAGGGGACCCAGCCTTTCAGATACTCTTTTTTGGTTATTTTTTTTTGCTTATTTTCAGTTGTTTCTTCCATTATCAACCTCTTTCTTGATTTTATCTTTTTCAAAAGGACAGATAAGTACTTTATCTTCCATATTGCGTATCCCGTCCGGATGATTGATTTCCAACCAGGATCCCGCTACTAGCTCTCTAATATTTCTCGACTCTATATAATCTTTCAGCGAACTTCTGCTGACATTCAGCTCCCTTGCTATCGCGCTGACGTTCATTCCCCCTTTGAGAAGTTCGATGATTTCTGATTTACAACTGTCAAACTTTGATGAAGACCTGCTCCCCCTTGGGCGTCCTATCCGTCTGCTTTTCGATACTTCCGCCTCTCTTAAGTCATTCAACAATGGAAAGACATCAATAATCCCGGTCCCTGCATCAATCACACTTTTGGGATTTGCAACATACAACCGGATGTCCTTGCTCAGTATGCAGTTGATAAGCTTGATAAGCTCCTCGGCCCGCTGGCTTAAAACAGAAAGCGAAGAGACGACGATCTTGTCTCCCTTGTTTAATGACTTCATAAATCCTTCAAACTCTTCACGATCCTCTATCTTCAGCGGGCGGTTGGAATACTCTACCACCTCTTTATCGATTTCAATATTATTTGCCACCGAAAAAGTGAGAATATCACGCTGCTGTTCAGATAAACTTTTTAATCCATGCAACTGCCTTATGTAGCCATAAATCATTTCATTCCTTTCTCCTCCCTCTCCAGACAGTATATCCCAAATTGATGACATAAGTCAATAATTATTAAAGAAAGAACGTCATTTTTTTAATTTATTCGTCAGAAATATCTATTTTCCCATACAAATTTATGATAAAATATATTGATAACATTTTAGACCACCTTTAAAAGCTATGAGAGCACAGCATTATTAGGGGTGGTTTTTAGAAACTTTGAAAGAAAAAGGAATACTTTGAACCTTACGCACTTAGATGAGCAGAACAAACCTAAAATGGTGGATGTCTCGGAGAAAGAAGATACCACACGTATTGCCGTCGCTTCAGGAATGATTGAAGTGACAAGAGAGGCATATGAAGCTGTCATTTCCAACATGGCAAAGAAAGGCCCTGTGCTTCAAACTGCTGTGATCGCCGCGATCCAGGGGGCTAAACAGACAAGCAGCCTGATCCCGATGTGCCATCCGCTGATGCTTACTTCAGTCAATACCGATATCCAGGAACTCCCGGAACTCCCCGGGTTCAAACTTACGGTTACCGCCAAACTCAAAGGACAGACCGGTGTCGAGATGGAAGCATTGACCGGTGTCAGTACCGGTCTGCTGACCATCTATGATATGCTTAAAGCGATCGATAAAGGCATGGTGATCAGAAATATACAGCTGGAACAAAAATCTGGAGGCAAAAGCGGTGATTTTAGACGATAAAACGCAACAAAAGCCGGAGATCGTATATCCCACCAACTGGGGGTTCAAGATCATTGGGCGAGACAAGGATGCCCTGCTGGCATGCATCAAAGAGGCCATAGGGGACAAAGAGCATCTCTGCTCACTGGGCAACACTTCCAGGACTGGAAAGTTTACGACCTATAACGCTTCATGCGTGGTTGAAAGCCAGGAGGAGAGAGACAGGATCTTCAAATACTTTCAGGACCATGATGACGTACAGATGGTGATCTAAATTTAGGCCACTGATTTCTGCAGCATTTTATCCGCACTCAGGCTTGTCAGCATCGAAACAATCACATAGGCCAAAAAGAAGTAAATGCCTGCCTGAACCTCGGCATGACTGACATCTGAATCGTTACCCGTCAGGTATACCAATAACGTTGCGACAACAAAAACATCCAGCATCGACCATTTTCCGATCACTTTGAAAAACTTTACCATACCGTGGGCAAACCTGCTTTCCGCAACCACCGCCACAAACATCATGAGAAATGTTTTTGTTAACGGGACAAGTACGGAAAAAAGAAGTATGGTGAATGCTATGGCTGCATCTCCCGAATCAAAAAGCTTTGCAACCGACCCTAAAACACTTTTGGACTCAAAGGAGAGTATCACCTCGCCGATATACTCCACCTCTGCACGGATCGTAATCATCAGTATCGGAGTAAAAAGCCCGAGATAAAGTACTACCAGGGCAGACAGGCTGCCAAAGAATGTAAAGTATTTAAGCCCCGCGGCAAAAGAACTCAGCAGGATCACCGCAAGCGCTGTCATCGCAGAAGCCATAGAAGCACGGGTTCTCTTTTTATGCCACGCCCTCTCCTTCTCTATGGTTTCCCTGAAGACCCGTTTCTCATTTTCAAAGTACCCCAGGCTCAACTTCTCCGCCAGTGACCTGGCCCGGTATTCCGCCTGGCTCTTGGCGTTTTTATCTACGACCAGTTTCTTTGTACTCTCTTCATACCCTTTGGCATGGGTATATGCCTGCAGCCCAAAGTACGCCAGCAGCATGATCAACAATACCGAAGGCACCATCACTATATATCTCATAGGCAGATTATACTATAATCCTTTCTATGGATATAAAAAGACTCAAACAGATAGCACAGGATGCCGGAAAGATCGTCCGTGAGGGCTACCATTCGCATAAAGAGGTCTCCCATAAGGGAGTGGTTGACCTGGTGACAGAGTATGATGTACTCACAGAAAAATTCATTATCGAACAGCTGCAAATAGACTTTCCCGGATATACGTTGGTTGGCGAAGAGAGCCATCACGGCGGATATCATTACGATAAGGCGATCTATATCGACCCCATCGACGGCACGACAAACTTCGTGCATGGCATCCCTCATCTTGCTGTCTCTCTGGGTGTATGGGAAAATGCAGAACCGACAATGGCAGTAGTGTACAACCCGATCCTCGAAGAGATGTTCTGGGCAGTCAAAGGAGAGGGTGCCTTCTGCAATGGCCAGAAACTTCAAGTGAGCACCCAAAGCAGACTGCAAAATGCACTGATCGCCACAGGATTCCCTTATGCCAAGGTCAATGCCGGTATCGAGTACCGCTGGGTTATCAACTGTATGACCAACCTTCTTCCTCATATCCAGGATATCCGTAGACTGGGTGCAGCTGCAATAGACCTCTGTTATCTTGCGCAGGGAAAAGTAGAGGCATTCTA
>JBEWPY010000033.1:0-17097 GCA_047689495.1 Candidatus Sulfurovum profundilacunae
ATAATATCTTATTCTACAACAAAAAAGTATAAATTAAAATTAATATTTTAACTATATTTAATAACATAATTTTATATTATTTAAATTATATTTCCGACTAATAATTGTAAGGTATTTTTCCCTCGAAAACTGTTTTCATGCAGCGTATATGTGATAGATACTTCTGTTCCGATTTCAAAACTTTCTGTAGATTTAAATTTGATACCCGTAAATAAGATTCCTTCTTTTTCAAAAATAAATTTAAGATGGTTATGCTCTTTACCCATCGTATTTACGTCCTTGATACATACATTATAAGTGATGAACTTTGGTCTCGTATTGGCTTCTCCAAAAGGTTCATACTGATTGATAAGCTCTATCAGTTCCTTATTGATCTGATTAAAACCGAGTTGCCCTACTATCTCAGGGTCCCGTTCGTTTTCGATGTAATTACTTGTCTCATAGGCATCTTGAATATTTTTGATAAACGCTTCCAGATTCTTTTTTTGCAGAGAAAGCCCTATCGCTGCCTGATGACCGCCGAATTTTTCCAGATATTCTCTGCAACGATCCGTAATTTCGAAGATATCACACCCTGCAAAACTTCTTCCGCTTCCTTTGAGCAGCCCGTTTTTATCATAGGAAAGAATAATAGCCGGTTTTTGGTACATTCTTGCCACTCTTGAAGCTACGATCCCCAGTACCCCTTCATGCCATGCTTCACCCCAAAGTACCATAAACTTGTCATTTTTATTCACCATTTTTAATGCTTCACCGGTAATAGCCTCTTCAGTCTCTTTGCGTAATGCATTGAATTGATAGAGTATTTCCAGTTTTACCCTTGCATCATAGATATTCTCTGAAGTTAAAAAATCCACTGCGGAAGATGCATCATCCATGCGCCCTGCACTATTGAGAAGCGGTGCTAAAAAAAAGGCGATATCTTCCGAACTTAGCGTTCTTTTTTCACGCTGCTCCAGAAATGCCCTGATAGCAGGCCTGTGGCTCTTTGCCAATCTCTTCAATCCTGCTGTCACCATCACTCTGTTGATATGCTGGAGAGGCATCACATCAGCTATGATTGCAATAGCGGCCAACTCCATGTATGCCATAAGATCAATCTCGACATTCAGATGGTTTTTAAGCGAAGCGATCAAATACCATGCGATCTGTGCACCACATACTTCTTTATACGGAAAATTGCACTCTTTCTGTTTTTGATCAATGATCGCATACGCTTCAGGAAGTTCCGGCGGCAGGAGATGATGATCGGTGATAATCAGGTCAATACCAAGTTCTTTACACATTTGCGCAGCTTCTACGGCAGAGATTCCATTATCCACGGTAATCGCAAGATCAGTACTTTTGATACGGGGAATAATATTTGCAGAGAGCCCATAACCATCTTGAAACCTATTGGGGATAATCCACTCTACAGGATACCCTATCTCATCGAAAAAAAGTTTCATCAGCGTGGTAGAGATAATACCATCCACATCATAGTCACCGATAACCGTGATCTTTTCACTATTTTCAACCGCTTGAGCAATCCGTGCTGTCGCTCTATCCATATCTTTAAATGCAGAAGGATGCGGTAAATCCCTGAGTGTCAGAAACGCATCGCCAAAACGGTCATTGAGCAAAGATTGAAGTGATTGAAGTGTCAATTCGGGATAATGTTCACCCATACAATATACCTTGTGCAGAAGCCGGTAGAAATACCGGATGATCATTTTTTAAAGATATTTTAAGAAGCTCTATTTTCAATACTTGCTTTTACAAATGAGAGGATTGAAGGATTCGGACTTTGAAGTCGTGATGTAAATTCAGGGTGGAACTGTACACCCAGGAACCACGGATGATCTTTAATCTCAATCGCATCAATCAACCCGTGTGATTCACCGGATACAATCATACCGTTTACTTCAAGTGCTTCACGATATTTTGGATTGGCTTCATAACGATGCCTATGTCTTTCAAAAATGACTGATGCACCGTCATATGCCTCTCTTAAATGTGATCCTTTTTTTGTTTCACACTCATATTCACCAAGTCTCAGTGTACCGCCAAGCGGTGAAGTACTCGTACGAAACTGTTTTGAACCATTTGCATCGATAAACTCATCGATCAGATAAATCATAGGATTTTTTGGCTTCTCTTCAAATTCTACGGAGTTGACATCCTCCAACCCAAGTACGTTGCGTCCATATTCGATCATCGAGAGTTGCATGCCGAGACAGATACCGAGGAAAGGAATCTTCTCCTCCCTTGCATATTGGATTGCTTTGATCTTACCCTCTACACCGCGTTCTCCAAACCCACCGGCTACAAGTACACCGTCACACGCTTTGATGAGTTTGGCAGCACCCTCTTCACCCACTTTTTCACTGTCTATCCATTTGATATTGACTCTGTGATCCAAATGTGCCCCGGCATGGATCAATGCTTCTGTCAATGATTTGTATGACTCTTTAAGGTCCAGGTATTTACCTACAAACGCAATCTTGATCTCATCACTGGGCATAATGATCTTATGTACAAGGTCAGTCCACTCCCCCATCTTTGGATAACAAGTATCCAAGTTCAACTGATTACAGATCGGGGTAAGGATATCCTGTCTCAGGAAATTAAGCGGTACCTGATAGATCGTTGCAGCATCTTCAGCCACGATCACTGAATCTTCATCCACATCACAACTGTAAGCGATCTTCTTTTTGATCTCTGAGGGTACCGGTTGTTCGGCCCTAAGTATAATCATATGCGGAGAGATACCGATACGTCTAAGTTCCTGGATCGAATGCTGTGTAGGCTTGGTCTTCAATTCGCCTGCCACTTTGATATAGGGAAGAAGGGTTACATGGATATTCATCACTTCCGAACGCCCTAATTCATGTTTCATCTGACGGATCGTTTCAAGAAAGGGAAGGCCCTCGATATCTCCTGTCGTGCCCCCCAGTTCAACGATCAGGATATCTTTTCCTTCTCCTGCCCTGATAATACGCTCTTTGATCTCATTTACAATATGAGGTACAACTTGAATTGTTTTACCCAAGTATTTACCTTTTCTTTCATTCTCTATCACAGTTTTATACACTTGACCGGTTGTAAAGTTATTGTTTTGCGTTAATGAAGTATCCAGAAATCTTTCATAATGTCCAAGGTCAAGGTCGGTCTCTGCACCGTCCTTGGTGACAAAAACTTCTCCATGCTCTAACGGAGACATCGTACCCGGGTCAACATTGATATAGGGATCAAGTTTCAGGACTCCGACTCTTTGACCCGTATGTTTCAGCAGCGTTCCTATGCTTGCAGCCGTAATTCCTTTTCCCAATGAACTTAAAACACCGCCTGTAACAAAAATATATTTTGTACGCTTTTCACTCATGATAGATATATCCTTCTCTCTTATGCAACGATCGGCATAATAATTGTAATAAAGTTACCATCTTTTACAGCAAACGGTAAGCTGGGTTCATTAAACTCTATGACAAACTCACTGGAATCTGTCTGGGAAATAAAGTCAAGTAAATATTTACTGTTCAATGATAATTCAAATTTTTCGGAGAGTCCGGTATCGAATTCTATTTCTGTTTTTGCTTCGACGTTGTCTGCAGAAAGTGAGTTGAAAATGATTGTATCCGATAAGAGAGTGATTTTGATATCCTGGGAAATCGTTGTAATCATTTTGATCGCATCGATCATCTCTTTTTTAGGAAAGGTTATATAATGTTTAATGCTTGCGGGGACAATTCTCTGATAATCAGGAAATTTGCCATTGATAAGCCTTGTATAAAAAAAGTAGTTATCGTTAGTGATAATTAAATTCGTTTCATCATAATAGATATCAATTTGGTCAAGGAAAAGTTTTTGGATCTCTAAAATTGCTTTTTTGGGTACGATAAGCGAAAGTTCTTCAGCGTTTGAACTTTCTATTGTAGCGATAGCCAGTCTTCTTGTATCGGTACCGACAAGGTCTGTGGAATTATTTTTAATATTGATCAAAGCACCGTTTAGTTCAAATTTCGGGTTATTCGTATCGATGGCAGGAGATATTTTTTTAAGATTTTTGATGAGATTCATGGAATCCAAACTGATTTGCGGTTTATCTTCAATAGTCGGGAAAGCGGGATAAAGTTCAGGATTAAATGTAGGCAATTTAAACTTTGATTGTTTTTGTTTGACAATCAGTATGTCATTAAGCAGTTCAAGTGTAATCTCGTCATCTTTCAGGATACGTACGATATCTAAAAGTTTTTTGCCGTTTGCAGTAAATGAACCTTCATGTTCTACATTGATATGGTTGGTAACTATTTTGAGGCCGATTTCAGAATCTGTAGCTTTGATAATACATTTGCCATTTTCTGTTTGAAATATCACATGCGAAGTAATTTGAGTTGCATCTTTTTTTTCCAAAAAAGGTTGCAGGTTGATGAGTATAGATTCAATGATCTGTTTTTGCGCTTTGATCTTCATTGACTTTCCCTTGCTTAATTTTAGATAATTCAGTACATAGTAGTTATATGGACTGAATTTGTGAAAAACTCTCTCTGACCCTATGCTATCGAATGTTCTAGAGAGGTGCTACCTTCTAAAAGTTTCACATCTATTCACTTTTAAAATTATATCTTTTTTTTATTATAGTATACTATTTGCGATTACTCTTTATGATGCGACTCTGTTTTTATTTTATTTGAGAGTTCTTCAAGCAGGATTTTGAAGTTTTCATCATTCTCTAAAATCTCATTGATTTTTTTCATTGCATGAGAAATGGCAGTATGGTCTTTCATTCCAAAATACATAGCAATTTGAGGCATAGAGCTTGAAGTAAGTTCTCGTGCAAGATAGATCGCTGTTCTTCTTGTATTCACAACATTTTTGGTACGTTTTTTCGATTTGATATCCGATGGTTTGACATTCAGTTCTGTAGAAACAGTTTTGATGATGTCATCAATGGTGATGATCTCTTTTTTCTCTTTAAGCTGGTCTTTAATCGCATTTTGTGCAAAATCCAACGTGATCTCCTGGTTGAGCATAGAAGAGAGCGCATTCAGTTTGATAATGGTTCCTTCGATTTCCCGTATGTTATCTCCCATATGGGTTGCGATAAAGTGAATAATTTCATTATTCAGACTGATGCCGTCGAGTTCGCACTTCTTTTGAATAATGGCGATTTTTGTCTCCAGGCCGGGAGGTTGGATATCAGCCATTAGCCCCCATTCAAACCGGCTTTTCAGTCTATCAACAAGATTGGATATCTTGTTCGGCTGTCTGTCTGAGGTGATGACGATCTGCTTATTGTTATTATAAAGTTCATTGAAAGTGTGAAAAAACTCATCCTGTGTTTTTTCCTTGCCTGCGATGAATTGAATATCATCTATCAATAACAGATCACACTCTCTGAATTTATCCCTGAACCTGTCCATTGTCTGGGATTGAAGATTGGTTAAAAAAGAGTTGAGAAACTGTTCGGCAGTTGTATAAATCACTGTTTTTCCGAGGGCTATATGGTAATTGCCTATGGCTTGAAGCAGGTGTGTTTTGCCAAGCCCAACTCCTCCGTATAAAAAAAGAGGATTATACTGTTTTCCCGGTTTTTCAGCTACCGATTTTGCGGTAGTATAGGCAAACTGGTTGGAATCGCCTACGATAAAACTCACAAAAGTCAGTGAAGGGTTGAGATAGGTACTTTTACCGCTGCTTTTTTCCGGACTATTTTGAATTTTTGATACCGAAGCAGATGATTTTTCTTTACCTACCTGTATCTCTATTTTTGGTCTGATTTCATTTTGAAGTTCAAAAAGGTGTTCAAGTTTATCTTTGTATTTGGTTTTTACCCATTTTGCAATGATCATATTGGGTGCATAGAAGTAGACGATATTGCTTCTTGAACGTTTTGTATCATACACAAGATTTTTGATATACCGTTCGTATTCTGTTTGGGAGATCTCTTTTTTCAGTTCAAGAATGACTTTTTGACCTATATTCATTTACCTTCTGTCCTTATGTGAATAACTTCTGGCATTTTAACCAAAATAGGCTAAAATAGCGTTATTGAATGAGGTGTGAATGAAAATATTCACACTGTGAACAAAGGTGTGAATGAATATATTAGGAATTGATCCCGGAAGCCGAAATTTAGGGTATTGTATCCTGCACTATGACGGAGCGGGTTTTTCACTGGCAGAGGCCGGAGTTCTGAAGATTAAAGCCAATGAACTGCAAGAGCAGATCGTGGAGCTTGTCGAGGGAATCGATGTGATCCTGAAATCACATCAGATCGATGAAGTGGCGATTGAAGATATCTTTTATGCCTATAACCCCAAAACGGTCTTGAAGCTGGCACAGTTCAGAGGTGCACTTTCCCTTAAGATCCTTCAGGAGATCGGCTATTTTTATGAATATACGCCTCTGCAGGTGAAAAAAGCGGTTACCGGTAACGGAAAAGCTGCCAAAGAACAGGTAGCCTTTATGGTCAAGCGTCTTTTCGGGATCAAAAAAGAGATCAGACCGTTGGATATCTCCGATGCGATGGCGATCGCATGGACACATCTGCAACGCGTCAAAATACGAAAATCCCCTTAATCTTTCTTTTTTGGTTTTGGTGCCTGTGCATTTTTTTTGACGGAGACCATACGTTTTTCGGGAACTGTAAAGGTCGGTTTTGATTTTCCTCTGATCGACTCCTCAATGATCTTGTCATAGAGGTAGATATCATTTTTGAAGTACGCTTTCCCCTCCTCTTCGTAGACTGTAAAGTAAGTGATATAGACGGGAATATGCTTGGAGAGTCTGATAATCGTCGGTTCATTGCTTTCAAATATTTTTTCAATTTTCTCCCGGTCGTATTTGCCATGGGTATATTCCAGGAGTCTATTCATCAGTTCAAAAGGTTTTTGAACTCTTATGCATCCGGAACTGTAGATCTTGTAGCGCCTTGAAAGCAAAGATTTGTTATCTGTATCATGAAGATAAACGGCATATTTATTCGGAAAGATAAATTTCACACGTCCCAATGCATTGTTGTCGCCGGGCTGCTGTATAAACCGGTAGGGCACACGCTTTACGCTTTTTTCATACTCTGCAAGTATTTCATAGGTCACTTCGACCTCTTTTTTCCCCTGGTATACTGTAATATTGTTTTCAAGCAGGTAGTCAGGATTTTCTTTCAGCACAGGGATGAGATCACGTTTTACCAGGTTGTCTGTAATGGTCCAGGTAGGGTTGACTACCATATACTCTATTTTGTCGGCAAAAAGAGGTGTGGGCCTGTCGATACGTCCTACCACGGCCCCCATCTTCAAATGCATCAAGTCATTTTTATAGTATCGCAGGTTGAAATCGGGAACATTGACTTCAATATGTTCCTCCTCAAATATTTTCGGATAGAGTTTGGTTTTGTCCAGATTGGTGATAATACTCTGTATATTGGTTTTGACCGGTTGGTTGAGATAGTAGGTCATTACCCTGTCTATTTTTCCGTCGACTTTTAAATTGTAACGTTTTTGGTAGGATATCGCGGCATCATACAGCGTCTTGTCAAATTTTGTGTCGATCGGTGCATTTTTGGGATAATCTCCCGAAATCTGCAGACGCTTTTTGATATTGGAAATACTCTCTTTGTCCTCACCCATTTTGAGCGGATTTTTCATATAGGGAATCTTGGGAAACTTATCCATAACCCTGTAATTTTTAAGCAATCGGACAAGTTTTTTATAGCGTTTTTCCATCGGAAGCAGGGAGAGAAGATAAGAGCGGATATTACCGCTTTCTATCGCTACGTTGAGACTCTCTTCGCCGGGGAACGGTTTTACACTTATCTCCCACTCTGCCTTGATATCGTCACTCTCCTTCAGTGCGGCAAGCTTTTTCTGTACCAGTTCCCAATCCACATCGCTTTGAATGATGAACCGTATAAGCCTGACAAATGAGTTTGTGAGCATAAGATCGAGTCTTGCAAGCACTTCTTCTTTTTTGACATCCGCTATCACGTCATTGTCGAGCATATAAAAGAGTTTGGCTATGGAAGGCTGGTCAAAAGGTTTGTCCTTGTAGTTGAAAAGCGGATCCTTGAGCACCTGTATCAGCTCATTTCTTTTTATTCTGTTCTTCTCAGTCATCCATAAAGGTCTGTACCCCGATTTTTCATAAAGATTCAGTATGATGGGTCTGTTTTTTCCTTTCAGGTGTGTCTGAAGCGAGTTTTGTATGTTGGCAGTGATGTTCTCTATAGTAAGTCTCCGGGCCTCGGCGGGATTCATCAGAAACAGTAAAAACAGCAATAGGGTAATAATACGCAAATAAATTCTCCAAAAAATAGATAGTCTTGTAAAAGCGTATTATAATTAAAAAAATAAAAGAAGAAAATAAAAGTTACCAGGATCATACAGTCCGTCAGTTTAAAAAGCTTTAAGACTTATCGGTCTTTATATCTTTTATCGATCAATCTGAGATATTTTTCGGGAGTAGCTTCTTTCATCGCCTGGGCAAGCCACTGTATCTGGAACCAGGCCGCACCGCTGTCCCGCAGGTCAAAATAGTTTTTCAGACTTCTGATGTTGAACGTGATGACCATATCGACTTTCCAGTTATCCGAAACGATATGTTTGAAGGCATCTCCCACGTTTCTTTTTTTCTTTCCGCTTTCCAGTGCTGCATAAAGTGATTCGGCATCTCCTTTATGTGCTGCGATCAGAGGTAGAGAGGATTTGGCCACGGCATTGCTGATGAATGTTTCGTCTTTTTGATACTGGTAGTTCAGCTTCTCATAAATGGCACGTATTTCAATTTCCAGATAGGCTTTATCAGTAATGACAAATAGTTTCAGGGCAAGAAGCTTTTCAAGGAAAAATGCGAACCTGTCTTCTGCTTCAAAGGATGCCACAAAAGCATTGATGACCGATGACATCGTGTAGCGTGTGCTTCTTACCGAAATTGCCTGGAGTCTGTGTCGTGCATGCTCCTGGAGTACACCTCTGCTGGTTCCCTGTACCAGGAAACTGAGTGTCGCATGTTCGATGATCGAGTGGTGGTGGTGTACCCAGGCTAGATTTTTCAGGAGATCGGAGTGTTCGATCGCATTGACCGCATCAGTGTCAAGGTGCTCCATGGCATTTTTAACGCATTCGTTTTCACTGTTTTCGAAACTGTCGTAGCATGTTCTCGCAGCGATCTCCGCAACACCAAGCCCGCTCTCCTGCAACAGTGTGACTTTTGGTTTTTCATATGCAATCTGATACATTTCCATGGGATACTCCAGTATTATTTGTTACAATTATAGCACTAACTATTTGAGGACAAGGTATGAGAGCTGAAGAGAGATTTTTTGGGTTTAAAGAGGATTTTCGTGACCCCTATTCCAGGGACAGGGACAGAGTGATCCACTGCAGCTCATTCAGGCGACTGGAGTATAAAACACAGGTTTTTTTAAACCATGAAGGGGATTATTTTCGTACACGTCTGACTCACTCGCTTGAGGTAAGCCAGGTCGCCCGTACGCTCTCACGCATGCTGGGGCTTAACGAAACACTGGCAGAGGTGATTGCGCTTTCGCATGATCTTGGCCATACGCCGTTCGGACATGTAGGCGGAGATGAGCTGGACCGCTTGCTGAAGGCTGACGGCAGAGTGATGGGGTTTGAGCATAACTTCCAATCGTTCAGGGTACTGACGAAGCTCGAGAAACGCTACAAGGATTTTGACGGGCTCAATCTCACTTTTGCAACTCTTGAAGGTGTGCTGAAACACTCCTATCCCTACAAAAAACCGTTTTTGGAAGGCTTGGATGAACGCTTTGATCTGGATAAACATCCAAGTCTGGAAGCGATGATCGTTGACCATGCCGATGAGATCGCCTATACTTCACACGATATCGATGACGGCGTAAAGTACGGTTTGATCGGTTTTGATGATTTGCTTGGAAATGAGCTGTGCCGGAGAGTAGATGCGATGGTAAAAGCAGAAGGGATAAAACAGGATGAAAAACTTTATCGCCACCGTTTTGTCGCAGCTCTTATCAAGGTTTTGGTAGAGGATTTCATAGAGAACTCGCAAGCGCATGTGAATCACTGCCGCCAGGAAAATCCGATCAGTGCAACACTTGATGCAGCCAAACCGCTGCCTGTCGGTTTTTCCAAAGAGACAGGCAGAGGCCTCAAAGCGTTGAAGAGAGTGATGTTTCAAAAGCTCTACAGGCATGAAAAGATCATCAGCAAAATGTATGCGGGCAAGCAGTGTATACAGAGTCTCTACAGAGCGTTTACAGAAGATGAATCACTGCTTCCTTTGCACAAAAGAGAGCTTCTGAATATACGGTCAAAAGAGAGAGTGGCGGCTGACTATATTGCTTTGATGACGGATCGTTATGCGATAAAGACTTACCATACACTTTATGGCCTGACACTCTTCTAATAAATTTTAGATATAATTCGCGAAAAATAAGGCTTTGATGCCCTTAGGAAAATCTATGCAAAAAATCAAAAATATCGCCGTGATCGCACACGTTGACCACGGTAAGACAACTCTGGTAGACCAGCTACTGCAGCAGTCAGGTACCTTTGCCGCGCACCAGGAGGTGCAGGAGCGTGCAATGGACAGTAACGATATCGAAAAGGAGAGAGGAATTACGATTCTTTCCAAGAACACGGCGATAACTTATGGGGATCATAAGATCAACATCATTGACACGCCGGGCCACGCCGACTTCGGCGGAGAGGTAGAACGTGTATTGAAGATGGTAGACGGTGTACTGATGCTCGTCGATGCACAGGAAGGCGCTATGCCTCAGACTAAATTCGTACTGAAAAAAGCGATCGAGATCGGGCTGATCCCCGTAGTGGTGATCAATAAAATCGATAAAGACGGTGCAGATCCAGAGCGTGTACTGGATGAAATGTTCGATCTGCTTGTTGCACTGGATGCAAACGATGAACAGCTTGATTTCCCTGTACTCTATTCAGCGGCAAGGGACGGATATGCGAAGTGGGAGCTTGAGGATGAGAACAGGGATATGGCACCGCTTTTTGAAGCAATTTTGGAGAAAGTACCGTATCCGACAGGTTCTGCGGACAATGATGTGCAGGCACAGGTCTTTACATTGGCAAGTGACAACTTTGTCGGGCGTATCGGTATCTCCCGTATCTTCAACGGTAGATTGAAGAAAGGAGATGAATGTGTGTTGGTCAAAGCAAGCGGTGAAAAGACCAAAAGCCGTATCTCCAAACTGATTGGCTTCAAAGGGCTTGAGCAGATCGAGATCCAGGAAGCAGAAGCAGGGGATATCGTAGCGGTGGCCGGCTTTTCTGATATCGATGTGGGCGATAGCCTCTGTGATATACAAAATCCAGTGGCACTTGACCCGCTTCATATCGAAGAGCCAACACTCTCGGTTGTGATGTCAGTCAATGACGGCCCGCTTGCAGGGCAGGAAGGGAAACACGTCACTTCCAACAAGATCAGAGAGAGACTTGAAAAAGAGATGGAGACTAACATTGCGATGCGTATGGAACCGATGGGTGAAGCAGCATTTAAGGTTTCGGGTCGTGGTGAACTTCAGATCGGTGTACTTGCAGAAAATATGAGAAGAGAAGGATTTGAGTTCCTTCTCGCACGTCCCGAGGTTGTGGCCAAAGAGGAGAACGGTGTGAAGATGGAACCGTTTGAGCACCTGGTTGTGGATGTACCTGAAGAGTTCCAGGGGGTTGCGATCGAAAAGCTTGGCAAGAGAAAAGCAGAGATGACTTCACTGACGCCTATGCCGGACGGAACAGTAAGACTTGAGTTTGAGATCCCTGCACGTGGGCTGATCGGGTTCCGTTCAGAATTCTTGACTGAAACAAAAGGCGAGGGGATCATGAACCATTCATTTATCGAGTACAGGCCTTACAGCGGTGTGGTGCAGAGCCGGACTCCGGGTGCCCTGATCTCTATGGATAACGGCGAAGCGGTCGGTTTTTCCATCTTTAACCTTCAAGCAAGAGGAGTCATGTTCATTAAGCCTCAGGACAAGGTATACAACGGTATGGTGATCGGTGAGAGTGCCAGACCTGGTGATCTTGAAGTAAACCCGCTGAAAGGGAAGCAGCTTACCAACATGAGAACAAGCGGAGCTGATGATGCGATCAAACTTGTTCCTCCGAGAGATATGACGCTTGAGTCTGCGATGGAGTGGATCGAGGATGATGAACTGATCGAAGTGACCCCCGAGAGTATACGTATCAGAAAGAGACACTTGGATCCGACTATGAGGAAGAGGATGCAGAGAGACAAGAAAAACGCTGCAAGATCATAAGCAATTTTATTTGATTGCATCTTCAACCGAATGGGTTTGTACCGCATTCGGTTACTTTCTTAACATCCTTTTAACCCTTGTGCCTGCACCCTCTGTGAGAATTCTACAGCAAACTAAAAGAGTATATATCATCAGAAAAAAGCTTTTGAAACATTTGTTTTAAGCTTTGATAATAAAATTTATGAAAAATTTCCTACCTCCTACCTCCTACCTCCTACCTCCTACCTGCTCTCAACCCGCTCACCCATGCAAAGTGGAAGTTAAACCCTCCCCTGTCGCCGTCCACATCGAGTATCTCTCCGGCGAAGTAGAGCTTGGGTACCAGTTTTGACTCCATTGTTTCCGGATCAACCTCACGTGTATCCACGCCGCCTGTAGCCACTTCTGCACCTTTGAAGCCTTTGGTGTCGCTGATGGAGAGTTTGAGGTTTTTGATGGCATAGACGAGCTTGCCGATCTCTTTGCGGTTCAGTTCACTCTCGCGCCTGGCCTTGACTTTGGACTGTTCCACGATGATGTGAATAAGTTTTTTATTGAGAATACCGTGAAGCCATAGAGTGAGCGGTTTTTGGCTTTGACTATTGATCCTCTTCAGCAGCAGGTTAGTAAGTTTCTCTTTGCTGAAATCAGGCATCAGGTCAAGGCTCAGTTCACAATACTCGTAATTTGCCAGTCTTAGGCTCACTTCACGGCTAATGTCAAGGATCGCAAGTCCGCTGATACCGTAGTTGGTGAAGAGCAGATCGCCTCTTTTTTCGGTGATAGTTTCACCGTTGGAAGTAAGCTTGGCAACCCCAGTGACTTTCACACCCGAGGCCTGTTTGACCCATTTCTCTTCGCTGATAAGCTGGGTAAGGGCAGGGTGGCTTGGGATAAGGGTATGACCCATGGACTCGGCAAATTTCAGGCCGCTCTCATTTCCGCCCAGTTGCGGAGCAGCAGGGGAGCCTGAGGCAAGCAGGAGTGTTTCGCATTGCATTGTGCCCTGGTTTGTTTGGAGAATGAATGCTTCATCTTCTTTTTCTATATGCGTTACTGTACATCCTGTGATGATCTCCACACCCCGGGCTTTAGCTTCATACTCCAGTATCTCCGTGACGGTATTGGCCTGCAGGCTCATCGGAAACATTTTGCCCTCTTTCTCTTCAATGATCGGTAAACCTATAGAATCAAAAAAGTTTTTTACAGTTTGAAATCCATATCCTTCAAGTACTTTCTCTATAAATTCAGTATTTTGGGAGTGAAAGCGGGCAGGGGAGATCGTTGTATTGGTGATATTGCACTTTCCGTTGCCGCTGACAAGGATCTTTTTACCGATTTTAATGTTTTGTTCCGGGAGGATGACATTTGTACCGTTTTTTGCCGCTGCGATGGCGGCACAAAGTCCTGCTGCCCCGGCTCCGACTATGATCATGGGTTTAATCTTCATAGGGTATTATAGCCGTACGAAAATAAAATACAAAGGATTGATGATGTCGGCATTGGTAGAATTCAGTATGTTTCCGACTGAAAAGACACAGAGCAAAAGTGCATTTGTGGCCAGGGTACTGGATATTGTGGACAAAAGCGGCTTGGAGTATCAGCTGACCCCCATGGGTACGATCATAGAGGGGGAAACGGTAGAGGAGGTACTGTCAGTGATCAATAAAGCATATGAGGCACTGCAGATCGATTGTGAGAGGGTATACAGCTCTATCAAGATCGACTACCGTAAAGGTCCGGCAGGAAGACTCAACAAAAAAGTCGGTTCTGTTGAAGCGAAGCTGGGACGCAAACTCAACAGCTAAAAGTCGATATAATACGGCAAAACAAAGAAGGGTAGCGCCTGTGGTTGCGTTTACCCTATAGATGAGGATTTACGATGTGTGCAGAGAGGGTACAGCGACTCATTCAGGCGGTCATTCTCGGTATGGTCATGGGAATGGCTGCGATGGGGATTGCCGGTGAGCAGGGGATGCTTCAACTGGCATTTTTGGTGCAATTTGCGATGATGATTATGTTGATCATCGGAGGGGTAACCGGATGGTGTCCCGGGCTTATCATACTGAAGAAGATATTTTCTCCGTGTGAACATAAACCAAGGGATGAAGGACAATAATGGCAAATATTTCATATAAGGATGCCGGTGTTGATATCGATGCGGGTAATGAGTTTGTAGAGGCGATCAAGTCTGATGTCAAGTCAACATTTGACAGCAATGTGATCGGAGGGATCGGTTCATTTGCAGGAGCATATGCACTTCCGGGCGGCTATAAAGAGCCTGTACTGCTTTCTGCAACAGATGGCGTAGGAACCAAACTCAGGATCGCGATCGAAAGCGGCAAGCTGGATACGGTGGGTATCGACCTTGTCGCGATGTGTGTGAATGACCTGATCTGCAACAACGGTGTACCGATGTTCTTTCTTGACTACTATGCGACAGGAAGACTTCTGCCTGAGAATGCCAAAGATGTGGTTGCAGGGATCGCAGAAGGATGCAGGCGTGCAGAGTGTGCTCTTGTGGGCGGAGAGACGGCTGAGATGCCCGGTATGTACAGTGATGATGACTTTGACCTGGCGGGGTTCTCGGTAGGGATCGCAGAACGTTCCGAGATGGATACAGTGGCCAACGTGAAAGCAGGGCAGATGCTTATCGCGCTTCCAAGCTCGGGTGTTCATTCAAACGGGTACTCACTGGTAAGAAAACTGATGTTCGATAAGCTCGGCATGGCTCTGGATACGGAGTTTGAAGGGAAACGGCTTCTAGAAACACTTCTTGAGCCAACGCGCATCTATGTCAAAGAGTACAAGGCAAACAAACAGTATGTCAAAGCGCTGGCACATATCACGGGCGGCGGTATCGTAGAGAACCTTCCGCGAGTGCTTCCTGAAGACATCAAGGCTGTGGTAAAAAAAGATGATATCAGGGTACTGCCTATCTTTGAATTTATCGGGCAGCATGTCGATGAAGAAGAGATGTTCAGAGCCTTCAATATGGGTGTCGGTATGATCTGGTGTGTTGAACCTGAAAACGTGGATGCAGTACTTGCCAACACCGACGGGTATGTGATCGGCCACCTCGAAGAGGGTGAAAAACAGGTGGAACTTGTTTAGTTAGATAGTAAGGAGTAGGGAGCAGGTAGCAGTTTCGGCAAGCTTTTCTTTGAAAAGCTTCTATCTGCTAAGGTTGAGCAAAGTGCAGGTATGCAAAATTCCCTGCTCCCTGCTCCCTGCTCCCTGCTCCCTGCTCCTTGCTCCCTGCTCCCTATTTCCGTTTATTCCTCTCCACTTCTTTATCCAGTTTTCCTGCTTTTAGCTTTCTTAGATAATGATTTAACTCCTCTTTTACGTCACCGCTCAAAATATAAAGTCCCAGAATATTCGGCAGGGCCATTGCCAGGATCAGCATAAAGCTGAAATCTACCATAATATCTGTATCCACGATACTTGCCATGATGATAAAGCTTAAAAAGATCAGCTTGTAGATGACTGAACTTTTGCTGCCGAAAAGATAGACCCATGCACGCTCGCCATAGTATGACCAGGAGATGATCGTAGAGAAGGCAAACAGGAAGATAGAGACCGAAAGTACGGTCGGGAACCAGCTGATCACCGTACCGTACGCAGCTGCGGTGAGTGCGGCACCTTTTTGTGCTTCGATAAGGTTCGTATAACCATTCGCAGGATCCCATACGCCGGTAATAACGATCACGAGAGCGGTCATCGTACAGACGATGATCGTATCGATAAATGGTTCATAGAGTGCGACCATCCCCTGTCGAACCGGATACTTTACACGTGCCGGTGCGTGAGCAATCGGTGCGGATCCAAGCCCTGCCTCGCTTGAGAAAACAGCTCTTTGGAACCCCTGTACGATCACACCGATCATTCCCCCTGCTACGGCGGTCGGTACAAATGCTTCAGTGAAAATCTTTGCAAGAGCAGCAGGAATGGAATCCACATGGACAATGAGTATCCATAGTGATGCTGCGATATAGATCGTTACCATCAGCGGAACGATCTTGGATGTTGTATCGGCGATACGTGTGATACCTCCCAGTATCACAGCACCTGTAAGTGTAGCCAAGACCACACCGAAGACCCAAGGGTTTTCTTTAACAAAGTCGACTTCATTTCCTATCGCACCCAGTGCCTGGGAGACTTGGAAGGTATTGCCTCCTCCGATCGCTCCTCCGATCATAAAGACCGCAAATACAATGGCAAGTATTTTACCAAAACCGACCATTCCTTTATTGGCTAATCCTTTGGAGAGGTATTCCATGCCTCCGCCCATGATCGTACCATCGGGCAAGAACTCTCTGTGTTGAAGCGAAAGTGTCACTTCAGTGAATTTTAGTGTCATTCCCAAAAAACCCGCTATGATCATCCAAAAAGTCGCTCCGGGCCCTCCGATTGCAATGGCGATAGCGACCCCGGCGATATTTCCCAATCCTACAGTTGCAGAAAGTGCGGTAGTGAGGGATTTGTAAGGTGCGATCAATCCTTTATCCTCTTTTGTTTCATAATCACCTTTGATAATGTGAAAAGAGTGTTTGAGCATTTTAAGATTGATAAAACCCATTTTAACAGTAAGGTAGACACCTCCGGCGATCAGCCAGGCAACCAAAAATGGAATATTTGTCCCTTCTACTTTTCCGAAAAGAATATCAAAGAAGAGGATATTCCCTAAAAGTTCATTAATAGTAGAAAAAATTTCATTCATTACAACGATACCTTTGTATGAAGTTTATAATAGAGATCCTTTTATTGTATAGGAAGTTTTTATGAGATCGCTTAGTAAGTACGTTGGTTCAAGGGGCTAAATCAGAGTGAAATAAAATAATTTTAAGAAA